>NZ_JARWGH010000009.1:0-164679 GCF_036528765.1 Rhizobium sp. BR 362
TCGCCTGCGCCATGCCATCGCTGATAAAGGCGCTGTGGCGGTGATCCCCAACAATCCTTCCCGCGCGCAAAAATACCCGCTGGACAAGCACCTCTATGCCCAGCGCCACCTGATCGAATGCTGCTTCTCGAGACTCAAGCAGTTCCGAAGGGTCGCTACACGCTTCGAGAAAACCGCCGAAAACTACCTCGCGGTCGTCACTATCGCAGCAATCGTCCTATGGATCAGATAACTGTCCACACTTCCTAGTGCGTTCGTCCAAAATGTTGTGCTGAGGGAGAAGCGCAGCCGCCATGAACGGCTGCGCAGAATGCTTAGAGCCTTATCAGATATGCCAGTCCGCAGTATGGGCGGTCGCAGCCGCGGCCGTCTCGGTGAGATGGTCGTTCAACTGATAGGCCTTGATATAGTCGATTTTCATCTCCGAGTCCTTCAGACTATCCGTCGGAGTGCCTGCTGTACCGCCGACGGCCTGATCCACCACCATATACATCGGGCTGTGCATATCGGCTGGCGTATCGGCGTGCGCGACAGCCACATCGTCGAAATACCAGACGATTTGATCCTGATCCCACAGCACACCGTAGTTGTGAAAGCCATCAGTGCTGGCGACTTGCACGGGAATGGATTGCATCGTGTGCTGACCCGTTGCGTTCGAATGAACCGTGACGTTTACCGTGCTCGGCTCTTGTCCGCGCATTTCCACCACATCGAGCTCGGGCGGCCAGGAACCGTCTTCCGGCAAAAGCCAGAAAGCCGGCCATGTGCCCTGATCGTGCGGCATCTCAGCCCGCATTTCAAAATACCCATAAGTTTGGGCGAATGTGGAATGGGTGGTCAAGATGCCGGACGTATAATTATGCCCGTCCAGAAGTGATTTCAGCGAATCGGGCGTCGGTTGAGCTGAGATCGTCAACACGCCGTTCGAAACGGAGAATGGATTGACCGATGCGGTCGGCGCATAGGACGGGTTCACATACCACTGCAACTCGCCGGTCATGCTGCTGCCCTTGTCCGGCGCCCACCAGTATTTCGCATCCCATGTGCCTTGCGTTCCCTGATGCAGGGAAAGCGTATTGAAATCGTCGGAAAAGGTTTGCGTGAGGTCGGAACGGTCAAGCCCGAGCTGGAATTGATCCGAATGCAGGTCGGCAGCCGTTTTGTTGGCGAAAACGAGGCTCTCCCCGCCGCCGAGATCGAGCCGCAGATTGGCGCCTTCCTGGGTCAAATGACTGACGACCTGGTCGAAGGACGTCAGCCCATATTGGTTCAGGCGCACCTTGTCATCGCTGCTGAAATCAGTGATCAGGTCGCTGCCGTTGCCTTTGGTTAAGATGAAGGTGTCGGCGCCGCCTCCGCCGATCAGGACGTCATTGCCCGCCCCGCCGTCGATCGTCTGGCTGCCTGTGCCACCGGTGATGATGTTGTCGGCGCTGTTGCCGAAGGCATGGCGGCCGTCGCCAGTCACCGTGAGATTCTCGAAATTGTCGGGCAGCGTATAGTCCATCCACGTATTGATGGTATCCACGCCCGCACCCGGCGCTTCGGATGCGTGATTGATGCTCGAATAAAGATAATAGATATCGTCTCCGGTGCCGCCGGCCATCGTCACGTTGACGGACCCGTCACCCCATATCGAATCATTTCCAGCCGTGCCGTAAAGCGTCGGACCGGAGCCGGTGGCAGAAAACCAGCTTGTCGAAGTTCCGCTGTAGTAGAGCGTTTGGCCTAGTGCATTGAGAACCGTATTGGGCATCGGAAACCTCTTCCGTTGTGCTTGGCTGTCCCCACCACAGAGCCAACATTCCTCCATGCTTACGTTAGCAGAATAACATTTTCCGCGTCGCAGCATAGCCCCTAAATGCGTTTAATTTCAGCTTTATGTAATGTTTTTCCGGCTAATTATCTCTATGCTCAATCTGAAGCTGTCCTGCCATGGGCCTCATTTTGACGAAAAACAGCGGCGTTGCGAGGAAGGTCGAAGCAGGCATCGCGCGGCTTCTTCGGAACCTGAAAGGGCCACAGAGGTTTGGTCGACAGGAGGATTGATTCATGAGCGACTTCGATCATCAACCGACACCGACCGGCCCACAGCCGGAAACCCCGCCGAGCCGGCGTTCGCGCATGACAGGCCTGGCGATCGTCGCGGCGATTGTAATTCTCGTCGTCATAGCGGCTGTCTCATCGAGCTATTGGCGAGGCAACCCGGCGACCACCGATCCGCAAACGACCTCGTCCACCACGCTCCCGGGCTCAGGACCGGGTGCAGGCATGGTAAACAATACGCAGCCGAACGAACAGATGCAGCCGGCCCCCGCAGATCGCAGCGAAAATAATCAGCGGGGCATTACCAGCACCCCTTCGCAGCCCAGCAGAGATGGGGTTCAACGGTAACGGTGATCCGCTCCAGCTACGCGGTTTTCCCTCCGGCATAGCCGGCAGCGGCGACGGCAAACATTAAGATATTTTAATGAATGCCTTAAGAAACAGATAACGAACATGCGGCCAGACTGCCGAAGCCAAAGAGCCAAAGAGCTGCTCGCGCTCTTGGCTTCGGCACGTCATATGAAGAGGCAGGAAATCATGTTCGCTAGAAGACTCCCCACCGCGTTTGCGCTCGTATTGTTCGGTATTTCCACGGCATATGCCGAGCCGCCCGCCCGCATCGGGCAATTTGACGCCTGGGGCGCCTATTCCTACCGATCGGGCGGAGAGGTGAGCTGCTATGTCCTATCGACGCCGACCGGCCAGGCACCGTCGACGGTTGACCACGGCAACAACTACTTCATCGTCGCGCGAGGTCCCGACGGCAAGGCATATATGCCCGAAGCCGCCATGGGATACGACCTGAAGCAGGGAGAGCCGATGCAAGCCACAATCGGTGATGCCACTTTGACGATGTTCACGAAGGACAGGCATGGCTGGGTCGAAGATCAATCAAAGGAGGTGACATGAAAGAGGCTACCTCCACCGACAGAACGGATCACTGAGATGCAGGTGATGATCGAGGGACAGTCACACTTCCAGCCTTTCGGCTTACCTTATTGGGGTTTTGAAGATCTCAACAAGGGAGTTGGAAGCATGACTGCCTCTTATCAATACCATATCGGCGTCGACTACCACAAATCCTATAGCCACCTGGTGGTGCAGGATTCGGCCGGCAAGACGCTACGCTCCGGTCGGGTGAAGAACGACCGCCAGTCGCTCGGCGGGTTCCTGGAACGCTACCGCGAGAACTCGCATGCGGTTGTCGAGGCGACGCGCAACTGGATGGTGATGTACGATTGGCTCGACGACATTTGCGATGATGTCGTTCTCGCCCATCCGTTGAAGGTGAAGGCGATCGCCGACGCCAAGATCAAAACCGACAAGATCGATGCGACGGTGCTGGCGCATCTGCTCAGAGCCGACCTGGTGCCGGAGGCCTGGGCGCCCAGCGAGAAATCGCGGGAGCTTCGCGTCGCGCTGCGCGAGCGGATGTTTTACGTGCGGCTGCGGACGATGACGAAGAACCGGATTGTCACGGTGTTTGATCGCTATCCGGAGCAGACGGCGCAGTTGAAAAAGCTCGGCGATCTGTTCGGCAAGGCTGGCCGCCTCCAGTTGGCTCACGTGAAGGTCTCGGAGATCGACCGCATCCAGATCGACCGCGGCCTCGCCTTCATCGCCGACATCGACGTGCGCATCAAGCAGTCGGAAGCGACGATCCGAGCGATGACCAAGGCCAATGCCAACGTGAAGCTGTTGAAGACGATCCCTGGCATCGGCGAGTTCTTCGCCCGACTGATCGATGCCGAGATCGACGACATCAGCCGCTTCCGCAACGCCAAGAAGCTCGCCGCCTATGCCGGACTAGTGCCGTCCACCTATTCCTCCGGCGGCAAGACCTTCCACGGCAAGATCATCAAGCAGGGCAACAAATGGCTGCGTTGGGCTTTTGTAGAAGCCGTCGCCCCGGCCATCGCCAGCGATGCGCAACTTCGTGCCCAGTACGAGCATCTGAAGTTCAGAGGAGTAAACAAGGCGCGCGTCGCGATCGCGCGCAAGCTTTTGACGATCACTTTCCAGATCCTGCGTGATCAGCGCGCTTACGAGCCGCGCGACACCAGCACCACGGAAGGCGCGTCGACGATATCCCGGTTGTCCTGATGGTCTGTTAGCGAGCCCGGCAGGTCCGGGCTGCGCTCCTCAAGGAGAATGGGAAACCGGGAGCCGAACGTCACTCTGTGGCCGAAGCCAACGCATCAGGTCACGCATTGGAGATTGGTTCAAGAACCGAAGGACAACTCCGTCCTGCGGACGGAAGAGATTTAGCCGATCGGCGCAAACGCCGGTCAAAACATAACCGAACCCAAGGAAAGCCGCCAAATGGAGGTGTTTTGCCCCTTGAGTGGATGCCATGAAGTCGGGCAGCGAGCTTAGCTTGCAAGCCACATCGCGGCGCGGGACGGCGACGAGTTATTCCTATTCGCTTTCGGACATCACGGCAGCCCTGAAGCGAATAAAGATCTGCGAATGAGATGGCGGACTGTCGTTAAGTTCAGCGGCGGCTTGCGTTAGGAATGGGCGGCATAGTCAAAAGCCCGCCGCAGACCGGGAGTCGGTAGTCGCGGCGGGCTCACGCTCCAGTGGCCGGCGTGGTGCACCGTGAGCTGCGGACGAAACATCCGCTTGGCATGAAACCAAGAAGAAGCGCTTAGGTTCCGTGACTTGTCGTCTCTTGCGACAAATTCGCGCAACCGGACGGATGGCCGCGCGATTCGACAGAGCAGGCCGCTTCAGAATATGTCAGGCCAACCGAGCGGCAGCGCTCTCTGCGAAATGAGAGTGGCTTACGACATCACTGCAGCAGAGACACTCCGGCTTCTTCCGCCGCCTTGATGAACGCTTCTCGCGCGGCTTCTGCACAGACCACCCCCATCATCGCATCGAGGCATATTCGGACCGCGGTCACATATTCTTCGCCGTCTGCAATCGGCCAATGTTCCAGCAGCGTCTCAGCCGCATCCTGTACCGAATTGACCCGCCGATATCCCTCCGTACCTCCCATTACGAGTGTCACGGCTGAAAAGGGCCGCAAGGTGTTTCGTTTCAAAACGCATTACCTCCGAAACATAAAGACTTCGGTAACCTTGCAAAAAGCGTTCCGCAGAAGCAGCGCGGTCAGTTGGTCTTCGGATAACGGCTGAAATCAAGGGTGGCTGCGACAGCGGCTGTCGCGGCCTGATGCGGCAAAGTTCGCGCTATAAGGGAGAGATGTAGATGAAGCTTGAAACAGATTGCCGTGCTCCGCGTCGTTGGCGGCGCGAGAGCGATCGGCAAATAACCTCAGCGGCGCGCCAGAAGCGCCTCGAGGGAGGCCATTTCAAAGGCATCACGCGCTTCGCTCGCGGTACATTCGTGCTCGAGCGCGGCGCTGCAGACCTTCTTTGCTTCCCTTAGAAAGACGCCGTCGGCGATCGGCCATTCCCTTTCCAGGCACCCGACGGCTTCGGCTGGTCCTTTGACGGCCTTTTGTTTCCCACTGCTGACAGTGACGGAGACGGGTGCCTCCCATGCGAGAGCGCTCATTCTGATCCTCCTTTGTCTATCAGGTGAAGTTAGGCAAACGATGGTTCTGCCGCTCGGTTCCAAGAGTGAGATCAAAAAGTTCCATCTCCGCACGAAAAGAAGCGCAAGTCAGCAGGGTTATTTTCCAACGATGCCTGTCAAAGAGCATGCATCATCAGACGGCGGACTTATGGCTGCTAACGTTCACATTTTCTGCGATGATACTTGCGAGCACAATTTCGGTGCTGGCGGCTATGGCTATATTACGCGCCGTCAGCCCACCTGTGAAGCTGTCAAAACTCCGCGACCTCGCCCCAGGCCGAGCCATTCAGCCGATGCGGATGATAGGGCTTCGGGTCGACGATCGGTTTTGCGCCGGTGACGAGGTCGGCGACGAGATGACCGGCGCCCGGGCCGATCCCGAAGCCGTGACCGCTGAAGCCTGCCGCGAGGATCAGTCCCGGAAGCGCCGAAATTTCGCCGATCGCCGGCACGCCGTCGGGTGTGCTGTCGATATAGCCGGCCCATGCGGCGGAGACGGGCGTTTGGGCAAGCGCCGGAAGCAACGCCCGCGCCCGCTCAAGTGTCAACTCGATCTGCTTGTGATCCGGACGAGGATCGAGAATGCGATTGCGCTCCATCGGTGTCGGCCGGTCAAGACGCCAGCGCGACAGAGTTTCGTGCCCGCTCTTTATACCTTCGAGACCGCCGGGAGCGAGGCTGCGCCAGCGCTTGGCGAACATCGGCACAAAATGGCGGGCGAAGCGAAATTGTTGCAATGTCGGATCGATGCGGGCGCGGCCGCTGATCGCAAGCGTGTAGCCGCCGTCGCCCCTGCGTGTGGCCGAGACGGTGGCGGTATGCAGCGCCGCCGGCAGGCCTTTGGCACCGGGTGCGACAGACAGAATCGAGGCGCGGGTCGACGCCTGCGGAAAACGAATGCCGAGCTGCCGGCAAAAGGACGACGCCCAGGCGCCCCCGGCCATCACCACGGTCTGCGTCCGGATCGTGCCGCCCTCGGTCACGACGGCGCTGACATGGCCGCCTTTGGTCTCGAGACCGCGCGCGGCGCACATCTGATGGACGCTGCCGCCGAGCGCCATGATGGCACGGGCGACTGCGGGGGCGGCGCGAGATGGATCGGCAGTGCCGTCGGTCGGTGAAAAGACGCCGCCTTTCCAGGGCCGGCCGGTCGCCGATCCGAATTCGCTTGCCTGCTTCTGGTCAAGCATATGGGTGGTGACGCCGACGCCGCGGGCAAACTCACCCCAACGCGCCCAGCCGGCCAGTTCCATGTCGTCATTGCTGAGATAAAGCAGCCCGCAGCGGCTGAAGCCCGTATCCTCGCCGCTGTCCCTGCCGAAATCCTCCCAGAGAGCCAGGCTCTTGGTCGCCATCGGCAGTTCGCGGGCATCCCGGTTCTGCTGCCGGCACCATCCCCAGTTTCGGCTGGATTGCTCGGCGCCGATCCGCCCCTTTTCGAGAAGCGCGACCTTCAAGCCGCGCCGCGCGAGATAGTAGGCGGCAAAGGTCCCGACGATGCCGCCGCCGATCACCACGACATCAGCCTCTTTGGGCAGCGCGGGGGTGGTTTCGATGTGAAGAAGCGGGGCAGGCATGGCACTCTCCGGTTTACAGACGAGCATTTTAGTCGAGGTTTCCCGGCGCAAATGCTGCAGATCGCTGTCAGACAGCATTTCCTTCGGTCACATGTGGCTATGGCGAATACTTGTGCTAAGGCGCGGATTTTACGAGATTATATTGATGCCTCTGAGCTCAATTCCTCTTGCTAAGCAAGGCTTTCCGCATAGAATGGCAAAAGATTATTCCGTCGGGCGGCGGCCTGCTGCCCTGAGAATTGGAGCGCGCCGATGAAACTCGACCGGATCGATATCAAGATCCTCTACGAATTGCAGAAGAACGGCCGCATCACCAACGTAGAGCTCGCCGAACTCGTCAATCTCTCGCCCAGTCCCTGCCTGATGCGGGTCAAGAAATTGCAGGCGGAAGGATACATCGTCGGCTATTCGGCGCAGATCAACATTGCCAAGCTCGGGCAGACGCTCACGGTGTTCACCGAGGTCACCCTCAAGAACCATCGCCAGATCGATTTCGCCCGGTTCCTAGCGGCGGTCGAGAAGGTGGACTCGGTGGTGGAGTGCCATCTCGTTTCCGGCGGCTATGACTATCTGGTGAAGTTCGTGACGGCCGGCATTGCCGAATACCAGACAACCATGGAGCGGCTGATCGACATGGAAATCGGCATCGACAAATATTTTAGCTTCGTCGTGCTGAAATCGCCGATCGTCAAAGCCCATATGCCGCTGACGAGCCTGTTTCCAGTCTGAGCCACCTTCGCTGCTGTCTATTCGCCAAGCGGCGCCTCAGCGTTTCGCAAAGGCGCCTACCAGCTCGGCATTTTGTTCCAGGCTATCCAGCCAGCCGGTACTAAGCTTCGGCACGGAAGAGAAGAGCAGTTTGGAATAGGGATGCTTGGCGCCGCGGGCGAGGTCGGCGGATGCGAGCTGCTCGATCTTCTCGCCTGCATACATCACCGCAATCTCGTCGCAGATCGCCTGCACGGTCGACAAATCGTGACTGATGAAGACGTAGGAAAGACCGAGTTCGCGTTGCAGTTCCTTGAGAAGGTCGAGGATGGCGGCGGCAACGACCGTGTCGAGGGCCGATGTGATCTCGTCGCAGAGGATGAGCTTCGGTTCGGCCGCAAGTGCCCGCGCAAGATTGATGCGCTGCTTTTGGCCCCCTGACAGTTCCGGCGGGCGGCGATGCTTGAGGGCTTTGGGCAGGTGGACCATGTCGAGGAGCTGTTCGATGCGCGCCTCGCGCTCCCTGCGGCCGAGATTGTGATAGAAGGCAAGCGGGCGCCCAAGTATTTCGCCGATCGACTTGGCGGGGTTGAGCGCCGTATCGGCAAATTGAAAGACGATCTGCAGCTTTTGCAGTTCGTCACGCTGGCGGTTGCGGGCATCGGCGGCAAGCTGTTTTCCATTGAAAACGATATTTCCGGAGACCGGCGGCAGGATGCCGGCTATGACGCGGGCGAGCGTCGACTTTCCGCAGCCGGATTCGCCGATGACGCCGAGATTGCGGCCGGCTTCGAGCCGGAGGCTCACGGATCTGAGTGCGGTCGCTGCCGGCAGACCGTCCGGCTGGATAGGGCCATAGCCCGCCACCACGTTGGTAACCTCCAGCAGAGCCGGTATCTTTTCCGGCTCTGTCGACGCCGGAGAGGCATAGAGCTTGGGTTCGAAAGCACCCAGCAACTGGCGCGTATAGGGATGCGAGGGCGCAGAGAGGATCTGTTCGGTCCTGCCGATTTCCTGGACTTCCCCGCCCTTCAGGACAACGATGCGGTCGGCGACCTGCGCCACGACGGCGAGGTCGTGAGACACATAGACGCCGGCGATGCCGCCCTTTTTCATCACCGATTTGAACGCCCTGAGAACCTCGATCTGCGTGGTGACGTCGAGCGCCGTCGTCGGCTCGTCGAAAATCATGAGTTTCGGATTGCCGATCAGTGCCATCGCGGCTGAAAGCCGCTGCAACTGGCCTCCGGACACCTGATGCGGATAGCGCGAACCGATCGTATCCGGGTTCGGCAGGCTCAGCGCCTTGAAGAGCTCGATGGCGCGGGTCTTTGCCTCCTCGGCCGGCATCAGGCCGTGGATGCGGGTGATTTCGATCACCTGCTCCATGATCGTCTGCGCGGGATTGAAAGCTGCCGCAGCACTTTGCGGGACATAGGCGACCTCGGTTCCGCGAATGCGCGCTCTGGCCTTTTCGGGTAGGCTTGCCATGTCCTTGCCGGCGAGCAGGACCTGGCCGCCGCTGATGCGACAGCCTTGCCGGGTGTAGCCCATCAGGGTCAACGCGATCGTCGTCTTGCCTGAGCCGCTTTCGCCGATCAGAGCGACGATTTCCCCTTCCTGTATATCGAAGCTGACACCGCGGATGATGTCGACCTGGCGGCCCGCATCCGTCTTGGCCTCGACCTTCAGGTCGCGAATGTCGACGAGTTTGGCCATCAATTGCTCCGGTCTCGAATTTTCTGGGGGAGGTTGTCGATCAGCAGGTTGACGCTGATCGTCAGGCTGGCGATCGCAATGCTCGGGAACATCACCGCCGGCGCGCCGAAGGGCAAGCCGCCGATGTTTTCGCGCACCAGCGCACCCCAGTCCGCATTCGGCGGCTGCACGCCGAGGCCGAGGAAGGAGAGGCCCGACAGAAGCAGCACGATAAAGACGAAGCGCAGGCCGAGATCGGCCATCACAGGCCCAAGGATGTTGGGCAGGATTTCCGAGCGGATGAGATAGAGCGCCCCTTCACCGCGGGCGCGGGCAACCGTGATGAAATCCATGGTGTTGATGTTGACCGAGAGCGCCCGCGAGAAGCGATAAGCGCCCGGCGTATAGATGACGGCGAGCGTCATGATCAGCACCGGGATCGACGAGCCGACGCCGGCAACGACAACAAGGCCGAACAGCTTGCTCGGGATGGAGTTCAGCGCATCGAGAAAGCGGCTGAGCACACTGTCGAACCAGCCGCCGATCACCGCTGCGATCATGCCGAGTGCGACGCCGACGAAACAGGCAATGCAGACGGCGGCAAGCGAGATGCCGACAGTGTAGCGCGCGCCCATGAGAATGCGCGAGAAGATATCCCGGCCGAGATAATCGGTACCGAGCCAGAACTTGGCCGACATCGGACCGAAATAATCGAAATCCACGATGTCGCCGATGGGGTAGGGCGTCAGCAGCGGCGCAAAGATGGCGACCAGTGCCCAGGCGAGGATGACGGCAAGACCGAGCATGCCGACGACATTGAATCGGAAGCCGAGGCGGCGAGGGGTGAGTGCGGTAAGAGCCATGGTCAGCGCAGCCTCGGATTGGACATGATGGCGATGATGTCGGCAATGGTGATCAGCAGCAGATAGACCAGGCAGAAAATCATGGCGCAGGTCTGAATGAGCGGCAGATCTCGCGTTGCGACCGCGTCGACCATCAGCTTGGCGATGCCGGGATAATTGAAGATGGTTTCGACGATGATGACGCCGCCGAGCAGATAGGAGAGCGAAAGCGCCACGGCATTGACGATCGGGCCGAGCGCGTTCGGCAATGCATGCTTCAGGACCATGCGCGGGCGCGAGGCGCCTTTCAGGAGCGCCATTTCCACATAGGGCGTGTTCAGCGTCTCGATGACGGCTGCGCGGGTCATGCGGATCATCTGCGCCGATATCACGAAGCTCAGCGTGATGACCGGCATCGCGAAGACACGCAGCATCTGCGAAAAAGAGTGTATCTCATTGGCGAAGGCGAGCGCGGGCAGCCATTTGAGATAGACGGCAAAGATCAGCACCGCTGATGTCGCGACCATGAATTCAGGCACCGAAATCACGCCGATCGAGATCACCGTAACGATGCGGTCATAGAGAGAGCCGCGCAGCATGGCCGCAGTAATGCCGAGCGTGAGAGCGATCGGAACGGAAAACAAGGTTGTGGCCGCCGCAAGCTTCAGCGAGTTTTCGAGCCGGGCGCCGATCAGCTCGGCAATTGGCATGTTGTTGGCGTAGGAAATGCCGAGATTGCCGGTTGCAAGGCCGGCAAGCCAGCGAACGAAACGCAGGATTGCCGGGTCGTTGAGATGCATTGCGGCGCGAAGACCCGCGACCGCTTCGGGCGTCGCCGCTTGACCGAGGAGGATCTGGGCCACGTCGCCGGGCAGCATTTCGGTTGCCGCAAACACCGTGAACGACACGATGAGCAGCGTGATCAAGGCTACGATCACACGGCCGAGCACGAGAGAAAGAACGTGGCGGTTCATGACAGATCCCTATCGCGAGAACGGATGCGCCGGCTATACGGCACTGTACCCGACAAGTGATGCCGAGGCACCACTTGTCGGGCACGAAGGTTGGGATCAGGCGTCGAGCCAGACATATTCCGCGAAGGCATAACCCATCATGCCGCCGAGCGGATTGGCCTCCAGGCCGTGCAGCTTCGAAGAAATCGCGTCGACGTTGGAGATATAGGCGGGAATGGCAGTGCCGGCCTCTTCCGCGATCATCGCCTGCATGTCGCCATAGATCGCCTTGCGCTTGGCCTGGTCGAGCAAGCCGCGCGCCTCGACCAGCATGCTATCGAACTTCTCCGACTTGTACTGGCTTTCGTTCCAGGGAGCCTGGGAGGCATATAGCAGCGAGAAGAGGATATCCGGCGTCGGCCGCGGATTGATATTGCCGAAATGCATCGGCGCCTTCAGCCAGTAGTTCGACCAGTAGCCGTCCGAGGGCACGCGCTGGATGTCGAACTTCATGCCGATCTCGGCGCCGGCCTGCTGCAGCACCATCGCCATGTCGACGGATGAGGTCGCAGCGTCGGAAGCAACGACTGGAATGGACTGGCCGAGCAGACCCGACTTCTGGAAATGAAACTTGGCTTTTTCCGGATCGAAGGCTTTCGGCTTCAGATCGGCATTATGATAGATGTTGGAGGGCGGCACCGGCTGGTCGTTGCCGATCTCGGCAAGTCCGCGCAATGCCGACTTCTGGATGACTTCCCGGTTCAGGAGATATTTGACGCCCGTCACGAAGTCCTTGCTGTTGCCCGGGCTCATATCCAGACGCATGTTGAGGTCGGTATAGTTGCCGGAGGTGGTCTTCGACAACGTCACGCCCTGCTGGCTGTCCAAAAGCCGCATGGAGCGTGGGTTGATGGATGCGGCAAGCTGGATATCGCCCGAAAGCAGCGCATTGACGCGTGCGGAGTCGTCCGCGATCGCGAAGAACTCGAAGGAGTCGAGGTGCGGACCACCTTGCTTCCAATAGTTCTTGTTCTTGACGGCGACGGACCGGACACCGGGTTCGAAGCTTTCGCAGACGAATGGGCCGGTGCCGTTGGCCTTGCTGAAATCCGTCGTGCCATCGGCAATGATCATGAAGTGGTGGATAGCAAGGATGGTCGGAAGATCGGCGTTCGGATTGGCAAGGGTGATTTCGACGGTCTGCGGATCGACAGCCTTAATGCCGGTCATCTGTTTGGCGATCGCATTGACCTTCGAGCCGACAGCCGGATCAAGATGGCGGTTCAGCGAATAGACAACGTCGGCGGAAGAAAGCGTCTTGCCGTTGTGGAATGTCACGCCTTTGCGAAGCTTGACGGTCCACACCTTCGCGTCGGCGCTTTCGATGCTTTCGGCGAGTTCCATCTGTGTGACGCCGTCCTTGTCGAGGAAGGACAGGCGGTTGTAGAAGGCGCAGCAGCGCACATAGTCTGTCGAGAGCGATGCCTTGGCCGGATCGAGCGTGTCGGCTGTCGAAGACGACCAGCCGGCTGCCTTGAGCGAGCCTCCGGAGACCGGGGTTGCGGCGAAAGCCGCCGAAGCACGGCCGAAGATCGCACCGCCGGCTGCGGCAGCGATGCCGCCGGCAAGCAGCATCTGCAGGAGATCGCGGCGGGTGGCACCGCGGCGAATGGCATTTTCGACCATGGCATCGTCTGCGCTGGTCCAGTTCGTGATCTTGTCGTTCATTTGCGTTCCCCTTGTTGTTAAGGTTTGATTGGTGCGCCTCGTCTTTTGACGCGAGGTCGATACCCGGATAGTCGCTAAGCAGCCCTGACTGCCTCCACCGCGTCGGCAAGCCCCGCCATGGAGGTGAAATGGAAGTCGGGCCTGGTGAACTCCTTAGGCTCGATCGTGCCGCCATAGCCCTTCTGGGCGTGGCGTCGCTCGATCCAGCAATTGGTCATGCCGAGCTGCCGCGAGATGCCGATGTCGTGATACTGGCTCTGCGCGACATGCAGAATATCGTCCTTCGAGCCGCCTTCCTTCGCGACGAAGGCGAAGACCTGTTCGAAGAAGGCCGGATCGGGCTTTTCCGTGCCGGTATCGTCGGCGGTAAATGCGGCATAAAACAGATTGCCAAGCTCCCGAGCAAAGTGCTCGAACGCCCAGCGGCGTGCATTCGTCATGGCGATCAGGCGATAACGCTGCGAAAGGCGCTTTAAAGCTTCGGCGCTGTCCGGAAAGCCTTTCCAGGTCTTGGCGGAATCACGCAGGCGTTCGCCGTATCTCTGTTCAGCCGGCAGCCCGAGCTTCGGGGCGATAGCCAGGTAGACGCGGACCAAATCGTCGGGAAACAGGCCGGCATTGTGCGAATAGCGTTCAGCCCGATAAAGGGCGAGCGCTTCCTCGCCATCGACGGAAACACCGGTTTCGCCGGCGATTGCCGACAGGCAATCCTTGATGCCGCCTTCGAAGTCGATCAGCGTTCCGACGACGTCAAAGGTGAAATATTTGAAATCCGCTAGGCTCTTTGCCAAGTGTCTGCCCTCGCCAATGTCTGTCTTTGATCGAGTGCACTCAGTTCCGATTACCGGCTGAATGCAGAAGAAAATGCTGTCTTCATTCCAGTTGAGATTTTCGCGTATCTTCCGAAAATCCCGGTTTTTCGGCCTTTGAGCATCTGCAGTGAGATCAGTTTCGCAGTAAAGGCTCGCCGGATTCTCTGAATGGCAGAGCCGCGGCGGCACAAAATTGCGAATATGAGCCTAAAGCGGTATTTTGCCGATCCTGCGAAGGCCCCGTTTTGCGCTCATGCGAGCACGGCGCGCACATCCGGATCTTCCAGGGTCTGGTCCAGCGTCCTGCGCGTGCGTTCTATGATCGCATCGATCTCGCTCTCGGTGCAGCAGAGCGGCGGCGCATAGCCGAGAACACCATTGCCGAAGGCGCGAATGACGAGGCCGTTGTTCCAGGCGCGATCGAAGATCCGCCGCGCCGGCTCGGCGGCCGCGGGCAAGGGCGTCTTGCGCGCCTTGTCGACCACCAGTTCGATGGCGGCGAGCATGCCGCGCCCGCGCACGTCGCCAACGAGCGGATGCGAAGAGAGATCGCGAAGGCCAGCCATCAACCGGGCTCCGGCCCTGACGCCGTTTTCCAATAGTCCGCTCTCGTAAAGGCGCAGCACTTCGAGACCAACTGCGGCGCTGACGGGATGCGCGGAATAGGTATAGCCATGGCCAACCGCGGAGGCGCCCGCGCCGTCGGCAATGGTGCTATAGACCCGCTCTGACAGGAAGACAGCTCCCATCGGCACGTAGCCGGAGGTAAGCCCCTTGGCGGTGGTCATCAAGTCGGGGACGATGCCGTCATCCGAACAGGCAAACAGCGGGCCTGTGCGTCCGAAACCAGTGATCACCTCGTCCGCGACGAAGAGAATGTCGAGTTCGCTGCAAAGGTCGCGCATTGCCTTCATCCAGCCGGCCGGCGGCACCAGCACGCCGCCCGAACCCTGGATCGGCTCGGCGTAGAAGGCAGCGACGCGCTCGGCACCGAGCTCTTCGACCTTGGCGCGCAGTGCGGCCACCGAGGCGGCGATGATCGCCTGCGGATCGGTACCGACGGCGTTACGATAGGCATAATGCGAGGGAATTTTGTGCTGCCAGTCGAGCGGCATGCCGAAACCGGCATGAAAGACCGGAAGCGCCGTCAGTCCAGCGCCGACCGTGGAAGAGCCGTGATAGCCCTGTTCGAGGGAGATGAACTGATCCTTCGTGGGCTTGCCGAGCGCATGATAGTAATAGCGGATAAAGCGGACCGTGCTGTCAACGGCATCCGAGCCGCCGAGCGTGAAATAGACATGGTTGAGGTCGCCGGGCGCGCGATCGGCCAGTTCGGCGGCAAGCCGGATGGCCGGTTCGGACCCGAGGCTGAAATAGCCGGTGGCATAGGGCAATTCGCGCATCTGGCGGGCGGCCGCCTCGACGATGCTGTCATGGCCATAGCCGGCATTGACGCACCAAAGACCGGCAAAGCCATCGATCATCTGATGACCCGATGCATCGGTAACAGTCGCGCCCTTGGCGGATTTCAACACGCGGACGCCGGCCTGCTCGTGACCGCGATAAGAGGCGACGGGGTGAACCAGGTGGGCGCGATCGAGTTCGATAAGGGAATTGCTCAGCATGATGTCTCTCTTCAGCCCAGAGCCTGACTGGCCAGGGCAAATGTGTGAACGCTGGGAACGGATGAAAGGGCAGATGAAGCTGCGCGGCGCATGGTGATGCCGCCGCCGACATGGGCAAGGCCGTGTTCGAGAAGGAAGGAGGCAAGGCCGGTCTCGCTACCGGTATCGACACGCATGAATGCACCTGGTCGGGCTGCAGCGAACAGAAAGCTCAAAAGGTCTTCTGCATCGCCGGCGCTTTCCGCAACGACCGGGCCGCAGAGTTCGCCGCGGCCGAAGGACCGCAAGGCCGCGTAACCGCGGAGCATGTCGGCTTCGCGGAGAACCGCCAGACGCCCAGCCTGGAACAGGGCTTGGACGAGTGCCCTGCGATCTGCGCCGAACGCAACGCGGTCAAGGGCGATGATCTGATCGAGATCGTCGGCTGCCGCCCATTCCACCGAAGGCGGCGCGATGCATGCTCGCAAGGGACCCTGGTGCTGAACGATCGCGCCGGTCCTTTCAAAGCCGAGACTTTCATAAAGAGGTAGACCGTCGGCGGTTGCCACGAGCCGGCACTCACGGTCACCGACGATCTCGATGGCAGCCTGCATGATCTGACGGCCGATGCCGCGCCCACGCATCGATTCGTCGACGATCACCATGTTGATGGTGGCAACGTCATCGCCATAAGGGGTCACGAAGATTGTCGCCACAACCTTCTCGCTCTCGATAACCACAAGGCCGAGGCTGAGCTCCAGCAGCATCTGCCACTCTTCCAGCCGGTGCGGCCAGCCTGCCTGACGTGACAGCGCCAGGGCGGATTGAAGGTGAGACTGGTCGAGGGGGCGAAGATCGATCCCGGTTGCCTGCACAGGCTTTTTCTCCCGTCCGTTGCTTTTCTTTGTGATAGACCCGCAGCGGAAGAAGATCGTCCCGACGAAAGGGCGGCAGCGGTATCTTCCACCGTCCGTCGGCATGTGCGCCGCATCTTATGCCGGACCGTTGGCGTCGCCGGCTGCAATTGCGGATTTTCGGCGGCAACATATTTGTGACGACACGCAACTCTCTGCCAAAGCGGAGCGGCGATACAAAACTTTCTGCTTCATGACGGCTTAAATGCGGTGAACCGATGGAAGAAGGCTGCCTATGATGTTCTCATTCATCAGCGCCTGCGCGGCATTCTGCAAGGATCTAAAGACATGACGAAGTTCCGGCCGAAATACATCACCTTCGACTGCTACGGCACTCTGACGAATTTCCAGATGGCCGAGGCAGCCCAGAAGATCTATGGCGGCGAGCTCGATCAGCCGCGCATGGCGCAGTTCGTCAAGAATTTCGCCGCCTATCGGCTGGACGAGATCCTGGGAGACTGGAAACCCTATAATGAAGTGATCCATAATGCCGTCGAGCGGACCTGCCGCAGGAACGGTGTCACTTTCCGCGCTGAGGATGCCCGTTCGATCTACGAGACGGTGCCGAGCTGGGGGCCGCACCCGGACGTGCCGGCTGGGCTTGCCAAGGTCGCCAAGGAAATCCCGCTGGTCATCCTGTCGAATGCGATGAACGAGCAGATCATGCACAACGTCGAAAAGCTCGGTGCACCCTTCCATGCCGTCTTCACGGCGCAGCAGGCCAATGCCTACAAGCCGCGCTTCAAGGCGTTCGAATATATGTTCGACATGCTCGGCTGCAGTCCGGAAGACGTGCTGCATTGCTCCTCGTCCTTCCGCTATGATCTGATGTCGGCCTATGATCTCGGCATCAAGCACAAGGTTTGGGTCAACCGGGGTCATGAACCCGCCAATCCTTATTATGAATATACCGAGATCAAGGATATTTCCGGTCTGCCCGGCGTCGTCGGGCTCTGACGGGAGGCCGCCATGCAGTTCAAATCCTACTGGCACGACACAGCCCCGCGCTTTGCAAAGCAGAGCACCGCGCCCCTCGAAGGTCACTATGATGTCGCGGTGATCGGCGGCGGTTTTACCGGATTGGGGGCGGCGCGCCAGCTCGCCAAGGCCGGCGCCAAGGTGGTCGTGCTGGAGGCGGGCACGGTCGGTTCCGGCGCGTCCGGTCGCAATGGCGGTCATCTCAACAACGGCATCGCCCATAGTTTCATTTCGGCGAAGGAAGAGCTCGGCGTCGAGCCGGCGAAGGCGCTTTATCGCGCCTTCGACGATGCCGTCGACACTGTCGAGCGGATCGTCACGGAAGAGGGGATAGATTGCAATTTCCGCCGGTCGGGTAAGCTGAAGCTTGCATCCAAGCCGGCACATTTTGACAGCATTGCCCGCAATTTCGAGGCGGTCCATCGCGAGATCGATCCGGACACGGCATTGTTGAGCGCTGACGATCTCAAGTCAGAAATCGGATCGACATCCTTTCATGGCGCCATGCTCTCCAAGAAAAGCGCCATGATGCATATGGGACGCTATGCCGTCGGTCTTGCTGATGCCGCCGTGCGCAGCGGCGCGGTGATCTTCGAGAATGCCGCCGTGACCGACAGGAAGGTTAATGGCAGCCGGCATGAATTGACGACTGCCCGCGGCAAGCTCTCGGCAGACAACATCTTTGTGGCAACCGGCGCCTATACTCCCGGCATCTTCAGCTATTTCCGGCGCCGCATCGTGCCCGTCGGCAGCTTTATCATCGCAACGCGGCCGCTGACCAAGGCGGAGATCGCCGCGACCATGCCCGGCAATCGCACCTGCGTCACCTCGCTCAACATCGGCAATTATTTCCGGCTCTCGCCGGACAATCGCCTGATCTTCGGCGGCCGGGCGCGGTTTTCCGCGACGTCGGATCAGCAATCCGACGCCAAGAGCGGCGAGATCCTGCGCGCCAGCCTGGCGGAAATCTTCCCGCATCTCGCCAAAATCGAGATCGACTATTGCTGGGGCGGACTCGTCGACATGACGAAGGATCGTTTCCCTCGGGCCGGCTATGTCGATGGTCTTTGGTATGCGATGGGCTATTCCGGCCATGGCGCGCAGATGGCGACGCATATGGGCATGATGATCGCCGATGCCATCTTGGGCAAGGCCGATCGCAACCCCGTCAAAGACCTCGAATGGCCGGCGGTGCCGGGGCATTTCGGCAAGCCCTGGTTCCTGCCGCTGGTCGGCATGTATTACAAGACGCTCGACCGGTTCCAATAGTCGAGCTTTCGAGATTCATGCCTTCGAAGGGATGCGGGCAATGACCTTGATCTCGAAGTCGAAGCCGGCGAGCCAATTCACGCCGACGGCCGTCCAGTTCGGGTACGGCGGACCGCTGAAAATCTCCTGCTTGACGGCCATGATTGTTGCGAACTGGTTTTCCGGGTCTGTGTGGAATGTCGTTATGTCGACGATATGATCGAACGTACACCCCGCCGCGTCCAACGTTGCCTTGAGATTTTCGAACGCCAAACGGACTTGGTGTCCGAAATCGGGTTCCGGTGTTCCGTCGGGACGGCTACCGACTTGCCCTGAGACGAACAGGAGGTCGCCGGAGCGAATGGCGGCGGAATAGCCGTGTTCGTCGTAGAGGGCATGCCTGTTGGCGGGGAAAACTGCCTCGCGTTTGGTCATTCTCGATCCTTTCTTCATTGTCGTTGCCGACAGCGGATGAGCACGATGCAATCCGCTTCACATGCTCCCATATCTGATATACGGTGCGTATGTGAAATAGCCGGCATACGCACCGTATGTCAAGTCTACATACGCAACGTATATGAAATTGAGGGCGGGATGGCGAAACGGCGTGTCGAGACGATGGAGGAGAACCGTGCCAAACTGATCGCGGCGGCGCGAAAGGCTTTTGCCGAAAAAGGGTATTCGGCCGCCTCGATGGACGAGCTGACAGCCGAAGTTGGCCTAACGCGTGGGGCGCTCTACCATAATTTCGGCGACAAGCGCGGGCTTCTTGCGGCAGTTGTCGATCAGATCGACTCGGAAATGGCATCGCAGGCCCAAGAGATCGGTGCAAGGGCAGGTGACGATTGGAAGGGGCTACTTGCCGAAGGCGCCGCCTATATCGAGATGGCACTGGTTCCGGAAGTTCAACGCATCGTTCTGCTCGACGGGCCTGCCGTGTTGGGTGATCCATCAAAATGGCCCAGCCAGAGCAGTTGCTTCCAGGCAACCAAGCGGACGGTAGAGCGGCTTATCGCCAAAGAGATTTTCAAGCCTCTCGACGCAGAGGCGGCCGCTCGGCTTCTTAGCGGCGCCGCCCTCAACGCTGCTCTTTGGGTCGCAGCCAGCGACGATCCGAAGCATGTGCTGCCAAAGGCTATCGAGACCTTCCATGCCCTGGCTGCCGGCCTTCTCATGAAGCCCGCCTGAATTCCAGTCGGGCAAGAAAGCATCGCGATGTCCGTGCTGCATGTCGGTAGGGCGCCCCCTTTCGGCGCGCCCTATTATTTCTGTGGCAGTACTCAGGCAAGCCCGCCGATATGGAAGGTCTTCAGTTCGAGATATTCCTCGATGCCATGTTGGGATCCTTCACGCCCGAGCCCGGATTGCTTGACGCCGCCGAAGGGGGCAACTTCCGTCGAGATCGCCCCGGTGTTCAGCCCCACCATGCCGAATTCCAGTGCTTCGCCGACGGTCCAGGAACGCTTGAGGCTTCCGGTATAAAAATAAGCTGCTAGCCCGAAGGGTGTGCCGTTGGCGATGGCGATCGCTTCCTCGTCGGTCTTGAAGCGGAAGAGCGGTGCGACAGGCCCGAAGGTCTCTTCGCTGGCAAGAAGCATGTCCGTGGTTGCGCCCGAAAGGACGATGGGAGCGGCATATTGCCGGCCTTCCGGCAGGTTCGAAGCCTTCGCAACGATCGTCGCGCCTTTTTCGACGGCGTCAGTGACGTGGCGTTCGATCTTTTCGATGGCCGCGGCATTGATCATCGGGCCGATGTCGACGCCGGCCTGCGTTCCCGGGCCAACCTTCATGACGGAAACGCGGGCCGCGAGTTTTTCGGCAAAGGCATCGTAGACCTTGTCCTGCGCGAGGATGCGGTTGGAGCAGACGCAGGTCTGGCCGCCATTGCGGAATTTGGAGGCGATGGCGCCTTCGACGGCGAGATCGAGATCGGCATCGTCGAAGACGATGAAGGGCGCGTTGCCGCCGAGTTCGAGGCTGAGCCGCTTAATGCTGTCGGCCGCGCCGCGCATCAGGAGCGCGCCGACCCGGGTCGAGCCGGTGAAAGAGATCTTGCGGACCGTTTCGTTGCGCATCAGCTCGTTGCCAATCTCGGTCGGCAGGCCGGTGACGATATTGATGACGCCGGCGGGAATGCCGGCGCGTTCGGCCAGGACGCCGAGCGCCAGCGCCGAATAGGGGGTAAAGTCGGATGGCTTGATGACGACTGTGCAGCCGGCTGCGAGTGCGGGCGCCACCTTGCGGGTGATCATCGCGTTGGGGAAGTTCCAGGGTGTGATGATGCCGCAGACGCCGACCGGTTCCTTGAGGACGACGATGCGGCGGTCGCGCGTCGGTGAGGGGATCGTCGTACCGCCGATGCGTCGCGCTTCCTCGGCAAACCATTTGACGAAGGAGGCGCCATAGCGGATTTCTCCGCGCGCCTCGGCCAGCGGCTTTCCCTGCTCGGTGGTCAGGATCAGGCCGAGATCGTCGCAATGTTCGATCATCAGATCATGCCAGGCCTCCAGCAATTGCGCCCGCTCGGCATGAGTCTTCGCCCGCCAGGCCGGGAAGGCTGCACGGGCGGCTTCGATCGCGGCGCGCGTTTCTGTCCCATCCATATCCGGAACCGTGCCCATCACCGCCTGCGTCGCCGGATCGATGACGTCGACGGTCTTGCCGGAGGCGGCAGTGCGCCAGAGGCCGTCAATCAGGCCCTGCTGGCGAAACAGGCTCTGGTCCTTGAGGTCAATCATTGTTGTCATTTCCTTGTCGTTCAGGCGAGTGCGTTCAGCACGGCATGGGTGATGGTGTCGGTTTTGTCCTTGCCGGGGACGGTGCCGACGCCGGCTTCGGTTGCTGCGGCGATGGCGTGCATGATTGCATCCGCAGCGGCCTTTTCGCCGAGATGATCCAGCATCATGGCGGCCGACCAGATTGCGGCGATCGGATTGGCAATGCCGAGATGGGCAATATCGGGCGCGGAGCCATGCACCGGTTCGAACATCGACGGCGCGGTGCGGTTCGGGTTGAGATTGGCGGAGGCCGCAAAGCCGAGTCCGCCCTGAATGGCGGCCCCGAGGTCGGTCAGGATATCGCCGAAAAGGTTAGAGGCGACGACGACGTCAAGGCTTTCCGGCGCCATGACCATGCGTGCCGCCATCGCGTCGATATGATAGCTCGTGACAGTGACATCGGGATAATCGGCGGCGAGGCGCGCGGTGATCTCATCCCAGAACACCATGGAATATTTCTGCGCATTCGACTTGGTGACGGAGGCAAGCTTGCCGCGGCGCGCACGGGCCTGTTCGAAGCCGAAGCGCAGGATGCGTTCCACGCCTGCTCTGGTGAAGATCGAGGTCTCTACGGCAACTTCATTTGCCGTGCCCTGGTGCACCCGCCCGCCGGCTCCTGAATATTCGCCCTCGGTGTTTTCGCGAATGCAGAGAATATCAAATTCCTGTGCCTTCAGCGGCCCTTCGACGCCCGGCAGCAGCCGGTGCGGCCGAATATTGGCATATTGCTCGAAGGCCTTGCGGATCGGCAGAAGCAGGCCGTGCAGCGAAACGGAATCGGGTACTTCAGCCGGCCAGCCCACCGCACCGAGCAGGATGGCGTCGAAGCCGCGCAAGGTCGCAATGCCTTCGGCGGGCATCATTGCGCCCGTTTCCTTGTAGTAGGCGCAGGACCAGGGAAAGCTGGTCGGCTCCAGCTTGAAGCCCGCCTTTCCAACCACTTTTTCCAATACTTGCCATGCCGCGGCGGTGACGTCCTTGCCGATGCCGTCGCCCGGTATGAGAGCGATCCTATAGGTTTTCATGTCGGCTCCTCAGATGTTGATCAGCACGGATTTGCTGCGGCGATTGGCAAGATAGGCATCCCGACCGAGATCCTTGCCGATGCCGGAACTTTTATAACCGCCCGTCGGCAGAATATGGTCGCGGGAACGCCCATAGCGATTGACCCAGACAGTCCCGGCCTGGAGACGGCGCGTCACGCGAACAGCCCGGGAAAGATCGCGCGTGAAAAGCCCGGCGGCAAGCCCGTAGGCCGGATGATCGGCAAGCAAGAGCGCTTCCTCCTCCGTCTCGAAGGTTTGCAGCGTCAACACCGGCCCGAAAATTTCTTCGGTGACCGCCGGCGAGGTCTGATCGACCCCGGCAAGCAGAGTCGGGGCATAAAAATAGCCTGATCGATCCAGCCGCGAACCGCCCGTCAGGCATTCCGCGCCGGCGTCGATCGCGGCTTGAACGATGCTGCCGATCCGCCCGATCTGGCGCTCCGAGATGACTGGCGAATATTGGCTGGTTTCATCCCAGGTAGGCCCTGGTGTGATCTGATGCATATGCCTGAGGATCGCCTCGCTGAGAGGCTCGGCAATCGCGCGCTCCGCAATCAGCCGGGACCCGGCTACGCAGGCCTGGCCGGCATTGGCGAGAATATTGCGCGCAATCGCCTCGGCGGCGAGATCGAGATCGGCATCGGCAAAAACGACTTGCGGGCTTTTGCCGCCGAGCTCCAGCGTCATCGGCTTGACGCCGCTGCGGGCGATATTCTCCATGATCGCCGAACCGGCTGATGTCGAGCCGGTGAAGCTGATCTTGCCGATGCCGGGATGGCCGGTGATCGCCGCGCCCGTGGTCGGGCCGTCGCCGAGAACGATGTTGATCAGGCCGGCGGGAATGCCAGCCCGCACCGAAAGCTCCGCCATGTAGAGCGTCGAAAATGGCGTCATCTCGGAGGGCTTAAGTACCACCGCATTGCCTGCTGCCAATGCGGGGCCAAGCTTCCAGCCGGCCATGGAAATCGGGAAATTCCAGGGCGTGATCGCGCCGACGACACCATAGGGTTCGGTCATGATCATGCCGAGGCTGTGGTCATCGGTCGGCACCAGATCACTGCCTTGCTTGTCGGCGAATTCAGCGAAGAAGCGGATCTGTTCGGCGGTGATGGCGATATCGCCGGCGATGAGCTGCCCGATCGGACGGGTCGAGGATACGGCTTCCAGACGCGCAAGCGTCACGGCCTCGTCTTCCATGAGATCGGCCCAGCGAACCAATGCCTTCGTTCGCTCGCGCGGCCGTAGGGACGACCAGCCGCTCGTCTTTAGAGCCTGATTTGCGGCCTCGACGGCCCGATCGACCAGATCCTTTCCGGCAACCGGACACTCCGCGAAAGCAACGCCGTCAGACGGCCGGCGCATGGTCATGCCGCCGCTAGCTGCGACGTAACGACCATCGATGAAATGTCCGCTTGGGAGGTCGAGCGAATCTGGATCGAAACTAAGGGTCATGGCTGTTCCTTACCGTCGGATCAGGCAAGTCTATCGGCTGGCCTCTGGCAGTTTCGATTGAGTGCTTTCGCTGTCGCGACGGAATATCCCGTTTGCCATCGGTGTTTCAGCGCAAGATTCGGCGCTTCAGAGAACGTCACGCAGTGTGGCGAGGAAGGGCCGCACAAAGCGCGAGGCGGGCCGGGCGTCATTGGTGGCCGCGACCATCTGCATGGCAAGCTGCGGTTCGAAGGGGCGGGCAACCAGGCCTTCGAAGCCGTGCCAGGCAACGAGCCCGTCTACCAAGGCGATGCCGAGACCCTCGCGCACGAGCGGCACCGCGCCGACTGAGGAAGCAATCTGAATGGCAACCTCGCGCTGCCGGCCGCAACTTGCAAAGGCCGCGTCCATCCCTGCGCCGATTTCCGCATGGGCACCGTAGGAGATCAGCGGCAAACCGTCGAGATCGGAAGGGCCGATCGCCGCCTTCGATGTCAAAGGATCGTCGGCGCGCATCACAGCCACGATCGGAACATCGCTGAGGATTTCGCTGCGAACCGTCGGGGCTTCGATCACCGACAGGGTCACGGCAAGGTCGATGTCGCCGAGAAGCAGCGCCTCGGCGATCTCTCGTTTCGGCAGGGCATGGAGGTGAACTTTTACTTCCGGATGCTTCGCGCGAAAGCGCAGGAGTGCCTTGGGAAGCACCGAATAGGTCACCGCCAGGCTGATGCCGAGCCGCAACAGGCCGATCTTTTGCGCACCGAGATCCCGCGCCAGCGATTTCAGAGCTTCGATCTCGCGAAAGACCCGGTCGGCATCCGCAAACAGCAGATTTGCTTCCATGGTCGGCACGAGCCGCCCCCCGATGCGATCAAACAGCCGATAGCCGAGTTGACTTTCCAGGTGATGGAGAAACTTGCTGGCTGCCGGCTGTGAAATCCCGAGCGAATTCGCAGCCGCAGTCAGCGTGCCGTCGCGCATGATCGCCCGGAAGATTTCTAGCTGGCGTGCGTTCATGTGGTCCGCCGTTGGGTTATGGAAGTCATAACCAATCGTCGCAGACTGTCAAACGCCGTAGCGGTCGCGCATATCGGCGAAAATCGCGTGCATCTGTTCGGCGACGCTATCGCCGGACCCCTTTGAGCCGGAAGCGACCGCATCGAAGATCCTGTGCTTCAAAAAGAAGCGCCAGCCGACCGGGACGCCGGCAAGGAAGGTCGTCAGCAGATCATAGCGTTGCTCCGTCCACACCGATTCAAATGAGATCCGCTCAACCGCATAGGTGATCGGATCGGTTGTCAGTGAGCGCCGGGCGCGCAAGGCCGCCGTCACTTCGCCGTCCACCACGCCCTCCGATATCGCCACACCATAGTCGCGTCGCGCGCTTTCCATGGAGACGGCGCCGCACCGCACATCGCGGACGACGGTTTCAACCGGCCGCGCGAACGGATCACCATAGCCGCCGGCACCAGGACCAATAACGCGGATCACGTCGCCGGGATTGCAACGGACGAAATCGGTATTCCCAAGCGACATCTCATCATCTCTGCCGGGATTGCGGATAAAGCGCGAGATCGTGCCGGCATGGCCGCGTGCAAGGCCCCAGGAGGGCATGACCGAGCGATTGCGATTGCGCGCCGTCACGACGGTTTCCGGCGCCGAGACCTGGAATTCCATCACCGCCGACAAGCCGCCGCGATAGCGGCCCGGTGCGCCGGTATCGGCTTCCAGTCCGTAGCGCAGAAAACGGATCGGCACTTCCGCCTCGCTGATCTCAATCGGGGTATTGCGCAGGAAACCCGTGGCGCCGCCGGCGCCATCGCTTCCGTCGCCGATGGGTGTTCCGCCGCCGCCGCCCCCGACCGGGCCGATCGAGGCCATGACCGGCCGGCCGTTTCTGGCGCTGGTCTTGATATTCATAATCGCATTACCGCCGGGAGACGCGGCCGGTATCAGCTCGGGAAGCGCCTTCGCAAAGGCGCCGACAGTTACGATCTGGGTCATGGCGCAGGTCAGCGAGCGCATGCCGACAGCAGCGGGACGCTGACAGTTGACGATGCTTCCTTCGGGGAGCACCGCACGCGCCGGCCGGAGCGTTCCGGCATTCAGCAGCAGGGAATTGTCGAGCGTGTAAAGGACATAGGTCAGACCCACCATTACCAGGGGATGGCGCTCGCGTCCGCCGGTCGGCATGTTGAGCGAGGACCCCAATTGCGGATCACTGCCGGTATAGTCGAGTTCGATCTCATCGCCGCGAATGCGAAGCGTCAGAGCGACGCGGCAAGGCTTGCCGCCGACCGAATCCTCATCGGCATAGTCCGCGAAGAAATAGTCGCCGTCCGGTATGCGCTTGAGAATGGCGCGCGTCTGTTCTTCGGCATAGTCGAAAATCTGGCCGACCCCG
Organism: Rhizobium sp. BR 362; assembly: GCF_036528765.1. Taxonomy (NCBI): domain Bacteria; kingdom Pseudomonadati; phylum Pseudomonadota; class Alphaproteobacteria; order Hyphomicrobiales; family Rhizobiaceae; genus Rhizobium; species Rhizobium sp. BR 362. The sequence continues at coordinate 26,316 of NZ_JARWGH010000009.1, forward strand.
TCGATGAAATCGTCAAAGCCGAAGCGCGCAATGATCTCCTTCAGCTTGCGCTCGCCGATATTGACCGAGGCAATCTGGGCATTGAGATCGCCGATGTTCTGGTCCGGCAGACGGACATTGGCGCGGATGGTGCGCAGCACGAAGTCGTTGATTTCGCCGTTCTCAACGAGCTTGATTGGCGGAATACGCAGCCCCTCCTGCTCAATTTCGCTGAGCGATCGCGACAGGGAAGCAGGCACGGCGCCTCCGACATCGGTGTTGTGGATGTGGCCGACGACGAAGCAGGCGATCTCGCCGCCGTGAAATACCGGTTTCCAAATGTGGATATCGGGGGAATGGGTCGCGACAAAGCCGCTATAGGGATCATTAGTGATGCAGATGTCGCCCTCGGCATAGTCGTCGAACATGTCGAGGAGCGGCCGGTAATCGATGCCGCTATACCAGGGGGCCCCGAATTGTCGCGGGCTTGCGAAGGCAAGCCCCTCGCGCGTCACCACCTGGCAGGAGAAGTCCTCCGTTTCCTTGACGAAGGCGGAGTGCGCCGTACGCATCAGCGTGAAGGCCATCGCATCGGCGGCGGCGGCACAGAAGTTGGCGAGCACTTTCAGATTTCTGCGATCGATCGCCATGTCAGGCCTCCACGCGGGTGATGACGAGATTGCCGAACCTATCGACATCGACGGCGAAATCCGGCGGGACGACCGTCGTCGTATCGTCCTGTGCGATAATTGCCGGTCCAGTCAGGCGATGTGCCGCTCGTAAATCGCTGCGGTGATAGACCGCAGTCGTGGCGAGGCGACCGTCGAACCAGGCTTCGACCGAAAAACGGGGCTGGGCAGGTTCGTATGCCGGGCTGAGTTCGGCGAGATATGGTTTCGGCGTCGCGCCCGATATGGTCAGGCGGAGATTGATCATCTGCGCCGGCGAAGCCGGTGCCGCATGGCCGAAGAGCCGCGCATGTTCGGCATGGAAGGCAGTGACGATGGCATCGGCATCGATTTCTTCGAGCCAATCGCCCTGAAGCGCAACCTCGACTTCGTAGGATTGACCGAGATAGCGCATGTCGGCAAAGGCCTGGATGACGGCAGGCCCCGCAAAGCCCTGCTTTTGCCGCAGCCAGTGCTCGGCTTCCGCCTTCAATTCCCGGTACGGCGCGGCAACATTTGCCATGGCCTCCGGTGTCACGTCGCAATAGACAGTACGGATGAAGTCGTTCTTCAGATCGGCGATCAAGCCTCCGAGCGCCGAGACGACGCCTGGGGTGGGCGGAACCACGACGCCCTTCATATCGAGTTCACGAGCCAGGAAGCAGGCCAGCATGGCGCCGGCACCGCCGAAAGCGAAGAGATGGAATTCCCGTGGGTCTATGCCGAAACGGGAGATCAGGCCGCTGACCTCGGCATACATGCCCGAGACGGATATATTGAGGATGTCGTTTGCCGTCGCTTCGATCGTCCCGCCGAGCGCGGATGCCAGCGGAGCAATTGCCGCGCGCGCAGCGGCGCGGTCGACCTCGACCGCACCGTAGCCAAGCGGCATATGGCCGATCAGATTGCAGGCTGCGACCGCATCGGTGACCGTCGGCCTTGCGCCGCCGCGCCCGTAGCAGGCAGGACCCGGCGTCGACCCGGCACTGTCAGGTCCGACCTGCAGCATGCCGAAGGCATCCACCCAGGCAATGGAGCCGCCGCCCTGTCCGACGGAACTCACCGATACGGAGGGGATGTGGATCTGGAAATCCCCGATCAGTTCGCCGACACCATATTGCGGCAGACCGTCGACAATGACCGCGACATCGGCGCTGGTGCCGCCGATATCGAGGCTTAAAATGCGCTCGAAACCGCTGGCCTTGGCGAGATAGCCCGCCCCGATCACCCCGGAAGCCGTGCCGGAAAGGATCATCTGCACGCAATCATTTCGCGCCTGGTCGATGCCCATGACGCCGCCATTGCTCTTGGTGATCAGCAGCGGGCAGGCGAGCCCTTCCTGTCTCAGCACGCTTTCGAAACGGTCGAGATAGCGGGAGACGCGCGGCTGCACATAGCCGCTGATCACGGCCGTTATGGTGCGCTCATATTCGCGGATGATCGGCCAGGTCTGCGCGGAGGAGAAGACCGGCAGACCGGGTGCAAACCTTTCGATTATCGCCTTGACGGCAAGTTCGTTGGCCGGATTGCGATAAGCATTGAGGAAGGCGATGACGATACCCTTGCAACCGGACCGTTCGGCGGCACGTACGGCCTTCTCCACGTCGTCCTCACGCGGAGGCTCGAGTATCTCGCCCGTTGCAGCAGTTCGCTCGTCGATGCCGAACACGCGGTCGCGCGCAATCAGCGGCTCCGGGCGCACAGAATAGAGATTGTGGATCTGCGGGATCTTCAGGCGCGCGATCTGCAGCACGTCTTCGAAATTCCGTGTCGTGAACAGCGCGAGGTCATGGCCGTTGCGCTGAATGACCGTGTTGACGCCGACGGTCGTGCCGTGGGTGAAGTAATCGACCTCAGCAGGATCGAGCCCGTCGCGGGCCTTCAGCGTCGAAAGACCTGCCGTGATTTCCGCTCCCGGCTCATCCGGCCGGGAGAAGACCTTGAGGGTAGAGATGCGCCCGCTGGCCTCGTCAAACACCGCAAAATCGGTGAAGGATCCGCCGACGTCGACCCCGATGCGATAACCCATGTGCTGTTTTCCTTGTGCTGGTGCGCGGCAGAATGGCGAGGAAGCGCCACGGTCGCCAGTCACAAGGGCAGCGCACGCCATAACCGGTGGTTATGGGCCTTGGGTGATTTTTCGGATGCTCATGTAATATTCCGGGTGTGGAACGGGCGTGAAGCCGGCTTTGGCGTAGACTGCATGAGCATCGCGCGTCGCCAGCATCCAATTGCCAACTGTTTTCAGCTCGGGATGTCTGCGAACCGCGGTCGCAAGAAATGTCGCGAGGCCCCGGCCGCGATGGTCCGGCAGGGTGAAGACATCGCGCAGATAGGCAAAGATGGCGAGATCCGTGACAACGCGGGCAAAAGCGGCAAAATCGCCGTTTGGCGCATAGATCGCGACCGGCAGCGAACCGGCGAGCGCCCGTTCGAGCAACGCGCGGTCGAGGCCGCGCGCCCAATAGGATTCTTCCGAGAGATAGCGATGGATCCGATCGACATCGAGCCGACCGCGATCCGTGCTCAGCGTATAGCCCTCATGTTGGGCCTCGAAGACCGGCAAGTCGACGAGGCTTGTCATGGGCTGACGGTCACATAGATCTTGCGGACGGTCTCGATCGTCCGCCATACGCCCCTGAATCCCGGCTTCATGACGAAGCTGTCGCCGGCGCGATAGGTAATGGCCGTGCCATCCTCTTCGGTCAGTTCGATGACGCCCTGAAGGATGTGGCAGAATTCGAACGTCTCGCCCTTGATCGATCGAGTTTCACCGGGAGTCGCTTCCCATACGCCGGTGTTGATTATTCCGTCGCGCGCGCTGTCCTGCGCCCAGGTCTTGAAGGAGGGATCTCCGGAAATCAGCCGATCCGGCATGGCCTTGGAGTGTTTCGGGTCGAATGCCGGCTTCGGGTCGATGGTTTTCAAGAGAGACATGGGGTTCCTTCCTTATGATAATCAGTAGCCGCGGCTGCGATCGACAAGACCGATCGGGTCAAGCCCGGCTTCGTGACGGCGAATATTGGCGATAACCGTGTTTGCGGCCGTCTCCGGCTGGGTGACGCTGGCAATGTGCGGCGTGAGAATGATCTTTGGGTGGCGCCAAAGCGCGTGGTCGGCCGGCAGGGGCTCGGGTTCGGTGACGTCGAGAACAGCGCCGGCGATATGGCCGCTGTCGAGCGCTTCGATAAGAGCCTCCGCATCGAGCTGCTGACCGCGGCCGGCATGCACGAGACAGGCTGCTTGCGGCAGAGCCTTGAAGAGATCGGCATTCAGGATGCCCCGTGTCTCGGGCGTCAGCGGCAAGAGGCAGACGAGGATATCGACGTCCGCTAAAAAATCCGGCAACTGATCCGCTCCGCTATGGCAGGCGATGCCCTCGATGCTGCGCGGCGAGCGACTCCACCCGCGAAGCGGAAAGCCGAAGGGACGCAGCCGCTCGATGACGGCAAGGCCGAGATTGCCGAGGCCGAGTATGCCGACACGCCGGTCGGCTGCCTGCCGAACCGGGCGGGAGGCCCATTTGCCCGCCCTCTGCTGCTCGATATAGCCGGCCAGATCGCGATGCAGGGCAAGGACGCCAAGCGTCACATATTCCTGCATCATCCTGATAATGCCGTCCTCGACCATGCGGACCAGTTTGACCTTGCCCGGCAGCGCGGCCAGCGAGAACTGGTCGACGCCTGCGCCGATCGAAAACAGGATTTCGAGATTGCGATAGCGGTCGAGATCGACCGGCGCTGTCCAGGTCAGCAGATATTTGATTGTCGCCGGATCGACGCTTGCCGGGTCTGTGATGAACGGGGTGGCTGGCAATTCGCGCGCGAAAGCCGCCGCAAAGATTGTTGCCCGTTCGGCATCGGAGTTGAACAGAAAAGCCATGGGCCTCCTCGCGCTTACGTCACATCATCCTGCTGAGATTTCCACGGCAGGATGGATCGAAGTGAGGCCTGTCGACCGCATATCGATCCGATTTTTGCGTTTGGACATGCTTGTCGTCGCCGTCGATCATCGGGCAATACGGTCCCCGAGCGCTTCGATCATCCTGATGCAGGCGGACAATTCGTCGTCCTCGATGAATTCATTGGCTTTGTGAGCCCGCCCGATATCGCCCGGACCGCAGATGATCGCCTCCATTCCGGCCGCCTGGTAAAGGCCTGCCTCCGTGCCGTAGCTGACGGCAGCGAGCGGTGTTTGCCCCGTCAGGTCCTCCATCAGCAGAGCCAGCGGCGCATCGGCGGCGAGTGAAAGCGCCGGATAGCTGCTGATGAGCTCCCACTGCGCCGCAAAGCCCCGCTCTTTCAAGGCATCCAGCCGTCCCTCGATCCCCGCGAGCAGCTCTGTTGGCTCGACACTCGCTATAGCCCGTGCCTCCAGCTCGACCGTACACTCCTGGGGAATGACATTGACAGCCTGTCCGCCACGGATCGTGCCGATCTGCAGCGAGGAATAGGGCGGCTCGAAATTGTTGTCGAACGGCCCTCCGGTGAGGCGCTCGGCGGTCATGACTGCTTCATTAAGAATGTCCGTCATGGCATGAATGGCATTGAGGCCGAGATCTGGCCGCGACGAATGGCCGGCTCGACCGCCGATCACGACCCTTGCCCCCGCTTTCCCCTTGTGGGCGCGAATGGCGCGCATGCCGCTCGGCTCGCCGATGATGCATCCTTCCGGCTTCGCGCAGAGATCGGGAAGCTTTGCAATCAGATGCGGAACGCCGCGGCAGCCGGCTTCCTCGTCATAGGAAAAAGCAAGATGCAACGGCCGGGCGAGCGGGCGTGCGGCAATGGCCGGCAGCGCAGCAAGCGCGCAGGCGAGAAAGCCCTTCATGTCGCTCGTTCCGCGGCCTGTGAGTCGTGTGCCGTTTCGCTGCAGGCGAAAGGGATTGCTTGTCCATCCGGGTTCGGTTGCCGCGACGACTTCCATGTGCCCCGAAAGCAGGTATCCCGGCCGGTCGGCCGGGCCGACGGTGGCAAACAGGTTGGATCGGTCTCCTTCAGGTCCGGTAAGGACGACGACCTTGGCGCCGGCCCGTTCCAGATAATCGGCGGTCCAGCCGACGATCTCATGGTTTGGCGTACCGACTACAGAGGGAAATCCAACCAATTTTTCCAGGATCTGTTCCGCTGTCATCGCAATCATCACAGCATCCCCGGCTTTCCAAGATCGGTGCCGTCGATCAGGCGCTCATACCGATAGGGCGCAGGATCGACGCAAGGCTTTTCACCACGAATGAGATCTGCGGCCAGCATGCCGGCGGCGGGTCCGATCCCAAAGCCGTGACCGCTGAAGCCCGACGAAACGAACAGGCCAGGCCGCGAAGCGATCGCGGAGATTACGGGTATGGCATCCGGAGTGGAATCCACCATGCCGCCCCAGGATTCGGCGGGACGAATACCGGCAAGCTTCGGGTAGGTCGCGACGAGCCGGGCAATGCCGCGCTCGACAAGATGGGCATCCGGCCGCGGATCGAGCGTGCGGATGCGCTCGAAGGGGGAAATGCCGTCCGCCTTCCAGCGGGCAATCGCTTCCGGACCTTCGATAAATTGGCGGCTGAGGGCAAAAGTCAGGCCCTTCCGCCTTGTCTGAAACGTGCGCCAGAAATCGCGGGCTTGCAGCAGTCCGTAGGGGGTGATCTGCAACTGACCAAGACCGCTCAATCCCACAGTATAGCCGCCATCGAGCCGCCGGCGGATCGTCACGTCCTCCATCGCGACCCCGCCATCGGTCACGGCGGGTGCGGCGACGGTATAGAACGATGTGGATTTGACGCATGCCTGCAGGAAGCGGATTCCGTGGTGTCTGAGGAACATGCCGCTCCAAGCGCCGCCGGCAACCAGAACGGCGGAGGCGCGGATTGCGCCCTTTTCCGTGACGACGCCGCTGATTCGCCCCGCTTCCGTTTCAAGCTCGCGGGCGGCACAGTTTTGAACGATCACAGCACCATGCCGCTGGGCGCCACGCGCCAATGCCGGCACGGCAAGCTCGGGTTCCGCGCGTCCATCGGTCGGAGAATGGACGCCGCCGTTCCAAGAACGATTATTGCCGGGAAGCATCGTGGCACATTCGGCTCCCGTTAGCATGCGTGTGTCGACGCCGAACTCTTTGCCGACGTGGCTCCAGCGCTCCCAGGCGCTCAGGTCGGCTTTACGGGTTGTGGCATAGACGAGACCGGTGCGGCGAAAGCCGGTTTCTTCGCCGAGCTCCGCATTGAGACTGTCCCATCTGTGCAGGGCAAGCTGTGCGAGCGGCAGCTCGCGCGGATCACGATTCTGCTGGCGACACCAACCCCAGTTGCGGCTCGATTGCTCGCCGGCGACCACGCCCTTCTCGATGAGGACGACGGAGGTTCCGCGCCGGGCGAGTTCGTAGGCCGTCGCGACACCGGCCATGCCGCCGCCTAGGATAATGACATCGGCAGATTTCGGAACATCCTGGTTGCTTGCGACGCGGCCGACGGGAGGGGACATCGAGGGACCTCTGAAAATGCATGTAGCGAAGGCTTCTTGGAAGCGGAAGGTTTCCAGCAGGATAGGCCGCGGCCTCGCCCCTGCCTGCCGAAAGCCCCGCTGGTTTGGTGGAATCTTTCGAATTTGCGGCGACCTCAAGCGTATTCTGTTGCATGATCGCCGCTACAACCAATGCGGGGGTGGTCCGTTGCCGAAAACATGAAAGGCCATCCTGCGCTATGGGCCAAAGGTTCGGGCCAGTTCGCGGGAACGCGTGCATTAGAAGGGGAGACAGTCATGGCAAGATCGAGTTCGATCCAACTGGATTCCTTTGAGCTGACCATCGGCGAGATAGAGAATGCCGATCTCGATGCTCTGCATACGCTTTCGCTGTCGGTCGGCTGGCCGCATCGCGCCGAGGACTGGCAGATCGTTCGCGAGATGGGGCGCGGCGTCGTGGCGCGTGACGCGATAGGCCGCGTGCTCGGCTCCGCAATGTGGTTCGACTTTGCTCCGGACTTCACCACCCTCGGCATGGTCATCACCTCTCCAAGATTGCAGATGCTGGGGACTGGTCGGTGGATGATGGAGCATGTGATTGCGCAGACCGGCTCCCGTGCGCTCGGCCTTAATGCCACACGGGCCGCCAAGCGGCTCTACCAGTCGCTGGGCTTTCGCGCGGAAAAGATCGTCTATCAGTGCAATGGAGAAGCGGTCTCTCCTCCCGAGGTGCCACTGCCCCCACGCACCCGGCTGCGAGCGCTCGACCAAGCCGATCATACGGAAATCGCGGCGCTGGATCTCGCGGCCTATGGCGCGGATCGCATGCCTGTGCTTGCGCGCCTGTTGAATGTCTCGAAGGGTCTGGCGCTCATACGCGACGGCCGCATCGTTGCCTTTTCGCTTTGCCGGCGCTTCGGGCGTGGCCACGTGATTGGTCCGGTCGTCGCAGCCAGTGACGAAGAGGCAATCGCTGTCGTCCGGCCGCATGTCGCCGATCATGCCGGCAGCTTCCTGCGGATTGATACCCGCCAGCAGAGCGGCGCATTTCCGCAATTCATCGCGCAATCGGGCCTGCCGGTCTACGATACGGTGACGAGCATGTCGATGAGACGCGCATGGCTGCAGGGAGACGGAGCTCAGCCGAGTGGCGGAGGGCCGCTCATTTACGGTTTGGCGAGTCAGGCCTTGGGATAGCGGTCCCGGAACTTATACAACGAACAGTATTCGGCCGTCTTTGCATGGGATGATTCGGACCTTGATTTGACCACTAGAGCAATTCCAGGAAAAGTGCGTAGCGGTTTTCCGTCCGGAATTGCGTGAAAACAAAGAGATAGAGCAGTTCAGCGATTCCGTGAAGCGCTGAACTGCTCTAAGTTTCCGAGTTGAGCGACGTGGAAAACACCGCCAGGCAAATCCCGAGCAGTTTTCGATCGCAGGCCGACGGCCTTGCCTATTTCGACAGCCTAAGCGTCGCGCCGGTCACCGGACTTGCCGGACTTTGGCAGGGTCATGGTGTGGCATCCGAACACCCGCTGGATGGTGTCTTGGAAAATCTTGGATGGTACGGCAAACGCTTCACGACTGATCTGAGAGCCGATGCGCTGCTGTTTGCCGTAGGGCCTCATCGCCTGGTCGCCATCGATCCGGCAATGATCCCTCTGCGACTGGCATTCCGCTTTCATCGTTTCGGACGAACCCAGGTGGCGCGCAACTTGTTTTCGTATCTGCAGAAAATCTGCCGAGCAAAAGCACCGGTCGCTTCTCTCAGATCAATGTCCTTCAGGGGAAAGACAAGTACGGCCATGGTGTATGACAGGCAGCCGATTACTGATCATTTCCGCAGAATCGACGAAGACCGGCTTCTCGGCGTCATGGCGGTCGAGGGAGTTGACCGCCATTATTTTTTCGTTCTGACGCGTACAAAGAGGGCGCCTTAGATCGCCGCCAGGCGCGCTACTTGGCGGTATGCGGCCACACATGGGTGTTCTCCACAAATCCCTGCGCTATTTAAGTTTATTAACGAGCATAGGATAGGTCGCTTCCCACACTCCAGCTTGGCACCGGATGAAGCGGCTAAGCGGACCTTGTGAGTCACAGTGGTTACATGAATAGCTCGTTCGGGTAGCATTCAGGTAAGTACTGTATGATCCCGCCCATATCGCCGACACAGGAGGAAGCGAAAGATGTTTGGACGTTTCACAGGAATTTCTTGCATTGCGTTGATCGGACTCGCCGCAGTGCAATTGCTGCCGTCGACCGCGATGGCGCAGTATTACGACGACGATAACGGGCCGCCGCGCTGGGATCGTCAAGATCCCGACTGGGGTCGCTCGCGAGGGGATTGGGACCGTGGTGGATGCGGCCGGCGCGAACTCATGCGCGCTGCTCGTGAAGAGGGTTTCCGACGCATCGACTCCGTCCAAATGAACGGACGGCGCATCGTTGTGCGCGGCTGGAATGACGGTGGCCCGGACCGCATGATCTTCGCCAATCGGCCGGGTTGCCCGGCTCTCAACTAGCAGCCGAATCGCGATTTTATCGCGCGACGATGTAGCGGAAGCGTAGAAATGAGGCCCGGCATGGAATGCCGGGCCTTAATTGTGAGTTAGTCGCAACGGCGGATCGTTTTTGTGATTCGATCGCCATCTTCATTCATGCGCGTAATGGTCTTGGTGTAGCAACGGTCGCGGTCGTAATACCGATCGCGATGAATCCTGCCGACTGAAATTCCGCGATCGCTGATGATCACGCCGGCGCGATCACGATGATGCCCGTGATAATAGCCGTCATCGTATGAAGGACCGCCTATTACGAGGTCGTCGGCGAATGCAGGCACAGCGGCGGATCCCATGACGAGAACGGCGACTGCACATCCAATGATTGTATTTCGCATGTTCTTATCCTCCTTAATTGCATATTTAAGCAACGATTGAGGAGGGACATGGTTCCCATATAGGACTTCAGTCCAACATCGGGCTGGAAAGGCTGGCAAGCCGCGCAAGGGTCAATTGCCGAAAATTGATCCCCTCCCGAGCGGCGTCAGCGCCAGCCAAGTGCCGGCGCGATGTGGGTCAGAATCGCTTCGATGACATGCGCGTTATAGTCCACGCCGAGCTGGTTGGGGACAGTTAGGAGCAGCGTGTCGGCCTCGGCAATAGCCTCATCCTTTGCCAGTTGCTCGATGAGTTTATCCGGCTCTGCGGCGTAGCTGCGACCGAAGATCGCCCGGGTTTTCTCGTCGATGAAGCCGATCTTGTCCTCATTCTCGTTCCCATATCCAAAGTAGGCGCGGTCGCGGTCGTCGACCAGCGCAAAGATGCTGCGGCTGACCGATACCCGCGGCTCGCGCTGATGGCCGGCCGCTTTCCATGCCTCGCGAAACACTCTGATCTGGTCGGCCTGCTGAATATGAAACGGAAGCCCTGTCTCGTCATCCTTGAGCGTGGAGCTCTGCAGGTTCATCCCCAGCTTGGCAGCCCAAACCGCGGTGGCGTTCGAGCTGGCGCCCCACCAGATCCGCTCGCGCAGACCTTCCGAATGCGGCTCGATACGCAGGAGGCCAGGCGGATTTGGGAACATCGGCCGCGGATTGGGCTGCGCGAAGCCTTCGCCGCGCAAAACGTCGAGCAGGACCTCAGCGTGGCGCCGAGCCATCTGAGAATCGGTCTCGCCTTCGCCCGGCACGTAGCCAAAATGACGCCATCCGTCGATGACCTGCTCGGGGGAACCGCGGCTGATGCCGAGCTGCAGGCGCCCGCCGGCGATGATGTCGGCAGCACCGGCATCCTCGGCCATATAGAGTGGATTTTCGTAACGCATGTCGATGACCGCCGTGCCGATCTCGATACGGCTGGTCTTCGCGCCGACGGCCGCCAGCAGCGGGAAGGGCGAGGCAAGCTGACGGGCGAAATGATGCACGCGAAAATATGCTCCGTCTGCGCCCAGTTCCTCGGCCGCGACGGCGAGGTCGATAGACTGCAGAAGCGCGTCGGATGCCGATCGCGTCTGCGATTGGGATGAGGGCGTCCAGTGCCCGAACGATAGAAAGCCGATTTTCTTCATCGTCGTGTAGCCTCAAAACTGTGACATGCGCAGCTTACCTCTTGGCACAATTCCGGTCCGACATACAGTGTCGGTTATCGGCGCCACGGAATGAAGGGTGCCGTCAGTTAAATATGGGCCTTCGGCCATTGCTCTTATAAGGCCGCCACGCCGACAAGGGATTTCCGCAGGCACGATCACGCTGTTCGGGAGAAGCGAAGCAATATCGAATCTGTTTTCGACGATTTCATCCAATCTCCACCGGCAGTGAGTGCGGCATCATCGCCTATGACCCGCACCCGGAGCACGGCCTCATCGAACTCTGGTATACTCCAATCGAATTTGTCCGGAGCGTGTTCAGAATGTCAGGAGGCGCTTGTGTTTTTTCCAATTCTTTTCACTGGCGCGCTGATTGCAGCGACAGTTGTGATTCAAGCCGTGTTTATGTCGGCCGGACTGAGTGTCTTTCGCCGGATGGAAGTAAGTCGCCATGTTTACCTGCATCGCCGACCCACCGTCGTCACCGTGGTATGGGTAGTGTATTTGATCGTTCCAATTATACTCGACGTTTGCATTTGGGCGGCTTTCTATTACTTATCGTCAGCTCTTCCCGACCTCGAAGATGCTGTCTACTTTTCCACCGTAACGTTCACCACCGTTGGTTACGGTGACATCGTTCTTGGAAAAGAATGGCGGCAGATCGCCACTTTCGAGGCGGTCAACGGCTGGATCATATTTGGATGGGCAACGGCTCTCATGATGGCCGTCATTCAACGGCTTTATTTTCGTCCCGATAGCCAAGCGCAGCAATGAGGCGTGTGTACGCACCGTTTTCCTTTCTTACGACGGCGCGCCTGGGGGTAGAAGAAATAATGTGAGTCCGAAGATGGCATAGACGGCCAGCGCCATGACACCCGCGTACCATGCGCCGCGCCCGCCATTTGACAGTAAGGTGGCGGCGAGCGTCGCGACCAACATCATCGTGACCGCACCCCTCCAAAACTGAAGAGTCATCGGCGCCGGGCCGAGGAAATAGCTAACGAGCACGAGGACCGGAGCGACGAAAAGAGCGATCTGGGCAGCGCTTCCCAATGCGATGCTGACGCTGAGGTCCAATCTATTTGCGCGCGCCGCGGAAAATGCAGTTGTCATTTCTGCGGCTCCCCCGACGAGGGCGACGACGATAAAACCTACGAACGCGGGCGTCATGCCGAGATGAGTGGCGGCGATCTGGACGGAGCCGACGAAGATTTCACTGATCACCGCGACCAGCAGGGTAACGACGACTAAAATAATGATGCTTACCGAGAGTGGCCACAGCTTTTCGCCTTCATGGGCCTCGCTGGCGCTTGCGAAAAGCTCGCGGTGCGTCCTCAGAGAAAAAAACATACCCAATGCGTATACAGCGATAAGGAGGAGTGCCAGTCCCAGGCTTAGGTTTTGGACAGTGGCGGCCTCCGGTGTACGGTCTACCTCACCCACCAGGGACGGCACCAGAATAGCGATTGTAGCAAGGAATAGAAGGCAAGCCTTAAAACGTGCATTGACCCTGTTGAATTCCTGGACGTGATGGCGGAGACCACCAAACAGAAACGCGCCACCCAACATAAACAGCGTATTGGTGACGATCGCGCCAGCGAGTGAAGCCTTAACCAGCAGATATTGACCCGATTGCAGCGCGGCAAGCGAGATTACGAGTTCCGTCAGATTTCCGAGGGTGGCGTTGAGCAAGCCACCAACCGCATCGCCAGTCTTGGCGGCGACAGCTTCCGTCGCGCGGCTCAACAGCGCCGCTAGTGGCACAATTGCTATGATCGATATGAGAAACAGCAGCGTGTGTGCTTCTGGCGCAACCTGCTCCAAAACCACGGCGACCGGGACGAAAACAACAAGCGCCAGGAGTGGCCTCTGGCTGACTTCGGCTTTAATGATCCCGCCGATAGTGACGCGTGCCGGAGCAATGGGGCCTCTTCCCTCAAAATCGCTCATGACCAACCCCAAGGTTTGCGAAGCGCCCTACATTTGATATTTTCCATCGAGTGCGCGACTAGGTCTGCCACAACTTACCATGGGATGGCGGCCTTAGATACAGGAGCCGGTTATGCGGCGCATCCTCCTTCTTGCAATCGTCGGCTCGATCACCTGTTCCTGCGATCAGACGAGCACCCATACAGGCAGCTTTTCATTGCAGCCAATTCCGGGAAGCATCACCTATGGCGGTCAGCCGACGATGAAGCTTACGAAATCTCCCATCGGAAGCCAGGTCCCGCACCATTTCACCGACCAATGGGGAGATGACGTCTTCGAAACCTATATCATCCAGCCGGATCGCAGCCTGAGATTGGTCGATCGGAGAATTATCGAGCAGCCGTTCTAGGTTCGTATGCTTGCGAGTTCCTTGGTCGATGGGCTTTATACTTGAGTCAACACTAATATTTCAGATGGTTCGGCGATACTAACAGCATTCGTTTTTCTACCGCAAGTCGAACACACAACAAATCAAAGAATGAGAAATAATTAAACATGTTTGTATATCCTCGCATCTGATCTTTAGCCGCGAGGGGCAGTCATGGCGTCAATTCAACAAAAAATCATCATCGCAAGCGTCGCAATTTTCGCACTGGCAGGCGGCGCAACGGGTGTTGGCATATGGTCGGCCGCCACCCTGTCCGGAAACAATGCGGAAGTTACCCGTTCAGCGCACGTGCTTCGCAACCACATGCAGGCCGACATGATGCATGACGCACTTCGCGCCGACGTGCTTGCAGCCCTGCTGGCGCAGAACCCGGCTTCAGGTGTCACCGCTGACGCCGTGAAGGCGGATCTGGCGGAACACGAAGCATCGTTCCGGGAAATGATCGCGGCCAATAAAGCGCTCGCAACCGATGCGGCCACTCAGAGCGTGCTTGCCGGTCTCGAGCCACCCCTTCTTGCCTATATCGACAGCGCCAAGAAGATGGTTGATCTCGCAGGCAAGGACACGCCGGCGGCAATGAAGTCACTGCCGGATTTCATGAAACAGTTTTCCGCTTTGGAAACGGTCATGGAACAAGCCGGAGATCAGATCAACTCGGTTTCCGAAGACATCACAAACCGCAGCGCCGATACGCAAGCTCTTGTCGATATGCTTTTGAAGGTGCTCCTCGGGCTGACCGCGCTATTCTCCGTCAGCCTCTACCTGCTGACCCGCAGGACGGTTACCAAGCCGATGCTTGCACTCTCCAGCGACATGGCGAAACTTGCCAGCGGCGATACCAACATTACTTCTGCGGGCGCCGGTCGTTCGGATGAAATCGGAACCATGGCATCGGCGGTCGAAGTCTTCCGCCAGGCCGCGATTGCCAACAAGCAGCTCGAACAGCAGGCCGAGGCAGCTCGCGCGGAAGCGGAAGCCGATCGGCTCACGGCGCGAAAGCAGGCCGACGAAGATGCTGGTGCGCGCCTGCGCGCCGTGACGTCGGATCTTGGCGCCGGGTTGAAGAGACTCGCCGCTGGCGACCTTGCCTTTCAGATCGATGTTCCCTTCTCGCCCGAATTCGAGAGCCTTCGACATGATTTCAACAGCTCGGTGAAGCAGCTTGGGGATACGCTGAGCGCCATCTCGATGGCCATCACGGCGATCGATGACGGTACCCGCGAGATCGCATCGGGCGCGAACGATCTTTCCAGACGAACCGAGCAACAGGCGGCCTCGCTCGAAGAGACGGCTGCGGCGCTCGATCAGATTACGGTCAACGTGTCGAATTCGAGCAAGCGCACCGACGACGCTCGTGCGGAGGCGATCAAAGCAAACGATAGCGCTGCAAAATCAGCGGAGGTCGTGTCGCATGCCGAAGAAGCGATGCGCCGCATCGAAGCGTCAGCCGAACAGATTTCCAGCATTATCGGTGTCATCGACGAAATCGCCTTCCAGACCAATCTTCTGGCGCTGAATGCGGGCGTCGAAGCCGCTCGCGCCGGCGAAGCCGGCAAGGGTTTTGCCGTCGTCGCCCAGGAAGTGCGTGAGCTTGCACAAAGATCCGCCCAAGCCGCGAAGGAAATCAAGGGACATATTCAGAAGTCCTCGGCCGAGGTCGAAAGCGGCGTGAAGCTGGTGCTCGATACCGGCCAGGCGCTGAAGACCATCAGCGGACAAATCGCCGGCATCAGCCAACATATGAACGCCATCGCGACCTCCGCCAAGGAGCAGTCGACGGGGCTTGCCGAAGTGAACGTCGCCGTCAATTCGATGGATCAGACAACACAGCAAAACGCGGCAATGGTCGAACAGTCTACCGCAGCGTCGGCCAGCCTGGCTCAGGAAGCGGCCAAGCTTCGCGATCTCGTCGCGCAGTTCAGGCTGCAAGCGACTTCGATGCAGCCCGCTGCTGGACGTCGCACAAGGGGACAGATGGCAGCCTAGCCAGCTTCCTCACACGACGGCACACCCAAGACGCAGCCGGCGCTGTAAAGCCGCAGAGGCTCAGCCGGCTGTCCTTCGATCTCCAAGGCGGTCGCTCCATGCCCGTACGGTCTCGGCCACCGTTCTCAGGTGGTCGGCGGCCGTCAGACCTGAAACTGCCTTGCGCGGTTTCAGATCATGATCGCCGTCTTCGAGCCAGACCATTTTAATGGCGTCCGACAGCACGTAATGGACCACTTCCTCACGGGTGCCGAATTCATCTCGCGTGCCCTGGCAGATCAAGGTCGGGGTCTTCAATTCGGCGAGGTGGGCTGTGCGCAGATTTTCCGGTTTTCCCGGTGGATGAAAGGGGTAGCCGAGGCAGAGCAATCCGTCGATCTTGTCGGCCGCATAGAGGTCATCGGCGATCATGCTTGCCACGCGGCCGCCCATTGATTTGCCACCGATAACGAGCGGGCCGTCAGCGCCCAGCTCCGCGACCGCGTCCAGATATTCGCCCTTTAGCGTTTCCGCCTTCGGCGGCGGTTTTCGCAAGCCGGAATCGCGCCGGCCCGCCATGTAGCCGAATTCAAAACGAGCAACGCGAAAATTGCGCTCGGAGAGGGCGCGAGCGGCAGCGTTCATGGAAGCCGAATCCATCGGTGCACCCGCGCCATGCGCCAGGAGAATGGTGATGTCAGCGTCTTCCGGACCTTGAAATAGGAACTTGCCGTTTATGAGTGTCATACGGCTAGTTTTCGCCCACGGTTGCGAATTTGACAATCGTGGGCGCTGCGAAATCTCATCCAATCGATATCAGAATGGATCTGCTCGCTGTGCGTTACAGCGAGTAGGGAAAGCCAATGAGGCTGCTTTACCGGCGCTGCTTTGCTCCGGCACTTTTGCCATCGGAGCTTTTTGAACGTTCCTCAAAGCGCTCTGAACCTTTGGCAAGGTCTGAACCCTTTTGAGCTTCCACCTTCTTTTCCTCCTTTGCAGCGCTTTTTCTCAGTCCGCGCGCAGCCTGCTTACCCTTTTCGGTTGGAGCTTGCTCGATGCCCATAGTCTTTCCTCCGAGACTTGCTGATAAATCTCAACGGCTAAGCTCCAAGTTCGTTCCGGTTTCATGGGTTGGGCGGCTGACAGTGAGATAGGCATAAGCCGCTCCCGCAGACATTTGCCTCCTAAACAATGTCCTTGAGACCATCCAACGGTCCGGTCAGGGCTGTGCGCGGCGGCACGAGATCCGGGCGGATGAGATGGATTTTCGGTGGCGTCCGCGTTTCCTCGATCAGCTCGAATGCCTTGGTGATCATGCCCTCCACGTCCTGGCGCATCATGATCACGGGGAAGGGAAGGAAGGATCCGAACGGATCGTAGTCGTAGCAGCCGACGACCAGATCCGCGAAGGTTTCGTGCGGATGGGCCGACATGAAGCGCAGCAATCCCTCGAAGTTGATCGACGAGTTGATGAAGAGCGCACGGGGCAGGCGGCCTGCCTTCTCAAAAAACGCCTCGAAAGCAATTCGGGCAGTGTTGGGTGAATAGCCGGTCGGCTGAATCGACGCTTCGGGATCGGCGCCAAGCAGTGCGCGTTTGACGTCCCGGAAACCGCGGATACGTTCGCGGCTCGCATGGTCGTTTCGCCCGCCGAACAGGAAGAGTTCATCGGGACTAAGGGGATCGCCGGTTGAAAAGCGGCCGATGATCGCTTCCGTCAGCATGCGCCCGCCTTCATAGTTATCGCTGATCACCGAATGGGACTTCGTGCCCGGAAGGTCGATGTTGATGTGTTTCAGGCCGGCCGCTTCGCAGACTTCATGCACGCCGTCGGGGTCCGTCGCGCCGCATATGAACAATTCGTCGATGGAGTAGGAGATCAGGTTCTCGGCGGTTTCGCGTTCTTCGTGGGGGTCGCGGCTGGAGCTGACGACGATCGGACATTGCCCGCGTTGCCGCACATGCGCTTCGAACGTCTGAGCCATGGAGGAGAAATAGCGATTGTCGTAGACCGGAAGCATCAGACCTACCAAACCCGAGCGAGATCTGCGCAGCCCCTGTGCCTGCCGGTTCGTGGTATATTGATGTTTTTCCGCGAGATCGCGAATGAGTTCGGCCGTACTTTCCTTGATGCGGCGCTTGCGCCAGGTGCCGTTCAAGACTGCGCTGACGGTCGAGGGGGAAATTCCGGAGAGCATCGATAGGTCATAGATCGTGGCCTTCTTCCGATTGTCTTTTTTCATGAATGTCTCCTCGGTTTGTCTTAGCGTCCGAGTCCTCTTGACGAAAGGATAGATCTCATTGATATTGATTGCACCATCGATTGTGCAAAAAAAGAAAGATCGATTGTGCACAATAATGGTGCCGTTTGAGGAAGCGGCTGCCAAAGGGAGGCGGGGCATTGATTCGCCACCCAAGCCGGGAGGAAGGCCGCCGCTGCGGCGCGCCTGTTTGTTCCCCGAGGGGAACTGTGGAGGAGAAGATCATGAAGAGATTTATCGTGGCTGCGTTAGCAGCTTCGCTGTCGCTTGCGACCGCCACAATGGCCTTTGCACAGGACACCGGTAAGGTCGGCATCGTCGTGAAGATCGGCGGTATCCCGTGGTTCAACGCCATGGAAGCCGGCATCAAGGAGCAGGGAAAGAAACTCGACGTCGATGCCTTTATGATTGGTCCGACAAGCGCCGATCCGGCGCTTCAGGTGCGCGCCATCGAGGATCTGATCGCCCAGGGCGTCAAGGTCATCGGCGTCGTTCCCAACGATGCCAAGGTGCTCGAGCCGGTTCTCAGCAAGGCGAAGGAAAAGGGCATCATCGTCATCACGCATGAATCGCCGGGTCAGAAGGGAGCGGATTGGGATTTCGAGCTTGCTTCCTCGGTTGGCTTTGGTGAAGCGCATGCCAAGCTTCTCGCCGAGAAAATGGGCGGCAAGGGCGAATATGCAGTCTTCGTCGGTTCGCTGACGGTACCGCTGCACAATGCCTGGGCCGATGCCGCGATTGCCTATCTCAAGAAGAATTATCCTGACATGAAGCTCGTCGGCGATCGTTACGGCGTGGCGGAAGATGTCGACAAGAGCCGCAGCACGGCGCTCGACCTCATCTCCGCGCATCCGGATCTCAAGGGCTTCCTCGCCTTCGGCAGTCAGGGTCCAATCGGTGCGGGCCGCGCGATCGAAGAGCGTCGCAAGGTCGGCAAGATCTTCGTGCTTGGCCCCTTCTCCCCCGGACAAGGACAAAAGCTTCTGAAGTCGGACGCGATTTCCGGCGGCTTCATGTGGAATCCGAAGCAGGCTGGCGAAGTCTTCGTGACGCTTTCGCAAAAACTGATGAAGGGTGAGCAAATCAAGGACGGCGAGCAGATCGAAGGCTTGGGCACCATCCATCCGGATTTCGAGAAGCACAATATCATCGTCGACCAGCTCGTGCCGATCAACAAGAAGACGGTTGCCGATCTCGCGGCGATGGGCCTCTAAAACAAGACCGGTTCTCCCGGCAGGCTGGGCTGGCTTCGGCTGGCCCGGCATGTCCTCACCCATCCAAGGTATGACGGGCGGATCCGCATGTCTGAGATCGAAAGCGCGAATGCGAGCGGCGGAGCGCTGCTATCGCTTCGCGACATCAACATAACGTTCGGCGGCGTCAAAGCCTTGAAGAACGTGGCCTTTGAAGTCCGTCCAGGCGAGGTCCACTGCCTTGCCGGCGAAAACGGCTCGGGCAAGAGCACGTTGATCAAAATCATCACCGGCGTCTATCGCCCAGCGCCCGGCGCCGTCATCGAATATGACGGCCAGACTTATTCGCATATGTCGCCCGTCACCGCGCAGGCGAAAGGTATCCAAGTCATCTGGCAGGACCTCGCGCTATTTCCGGAAATGAGCGTCGCGGAGAATATCGCATTTCAGACCGTACTCGGCCGCTGGCCCCGCCTCGTTGACTACACGCAGATGCGACAGCTTGCGATGAACGCGCTGAAACGGCTTGGCGTTGCACTCGATGTCGATCTGCCTCTCAAAGAATTTGCGATCGCCCAACGGCAGATCGTGGCCATTGCGCGCGCATTGGTCGGTGAAGCCAAGATCGTCTTCATGGATGAGCCGACGGCCTCGCTCACGCAATCGGAGACCAACCATCTTCTCGATATCGTCCGTAATCTCTCCGCCTCCGGCGTTGCGGTCGTCTTCGTCAGCCATCGGCTAGCGGAAGTGCTCGACATATCGAGCAGGCTGACCGTGCTCAGGGATGGTGCCCTTGTCGGGGTCTATCCGACGGAAGGCATGACGCAGTCCCGCATCACCGAGCTGATGACGGGAAAGACCTTCGACAATCAGGTTCGGGCGAGGCCGAAGGATCAGCAGCCCGTTGTGCTCGATGTTAATTCGCTCAGCCGGCGCGGTCAGTTCGAGGACATTACGCTGACGGTGCGACGCGGCGAAACGCTTGGCATCACCGGGCTGCTCGGGGCCGGGCGGACGGAACTTGCCCTTGCTCTCTTCGGCATGACGAGACCGGATTCCGGAACGATCATGCTGGATGGCAGGCCAGTACGCTTCTCGTCCAATCGCGATGCGGTCCAGGCAGGCATCGCCTATCTTTCCGAGGACCGGCTGTCGCTTGGGCTCATCCAGCCGCAATCGATCGCCGACAATCTCGTGATCTCGTCTTTGCTCAAGATCCTGTCCGGCGGCTTCCTTTCCGACGAAAGAAAGGAAAGCCTCGTTTCGCGCTGGATTCGCGAGCTCGGTATCAGGATCGGACGGCAGGAGGATGCGATTTCGACGTTGTCTGGCGGCAATCAGCAGCGCGTCGCCATCGCCAAATGGCTGGCGACCGATCCGAAGCTGCTGATCCTGGATGCGCCGACGGTCGGCGTCGATGTCGGCGCGCGGGCCGGCATCTTCGACATCGTCGCCAAGTTGGCCGAAAGCGGCCTGGCGATCATCCTGATCTCCGACGAGGTGCCCGAGGTCTATTTCAACGCGGACCGCGTGCTGCACATGGCGCTGGGCAGGATCGTCGGTTCGTTCGATCCGCGGCAATGTTCCCTTCACGATATCGAGGCTGCCGTCTATGCGTAAATTCATCAGCACCCACGCGACGGAAAGCTCCCTGCTGGCGGTGATGATCGTCATCTGCGCCTTCCTGTCTTTCGCGACGGACAATTTCTTCTCCCTCGGCAATAGCTTCGATCTTCTGAACACCAGCGCCGTCAACATCATCTTCGCGGTCGGCCTGCTGGTGGTTCTGATCGCCGGCGGGATCGATATCTCCTTCGCCGTCGGTGCGTCCGTCGTTCAGTATGTGACGGCGATCGCGCTCGGCTGGATCGGCGGGGGAAGCTGGCTCTCGGGCCTTCTCATCGCGGGATCGATCGGCATTTTGCTCGGAGCGATCAACGCCTTCCTCATCCATCGCTTCCGGATCATCTCGATCGTCGCGACCATCTCCACTTTCAACATCTATTTCGGGCTTCTGATGTTCTTCACCAAGGGCGTGTCGATCTACGACCTGCCGGACTGGCTGACGGACAAGGTGGTCCTGTTCGAGCATGAGATGCCGGACGGCACTTGGATCGAGATCACGCTTCCGGTCCTGGTCATGGTGATCTGCGTCGTCGCCACCTGGGTGCTCATCACCCGCACCACGATCGGCCGCCAGCTCTATGCCTTTGGCGACAATCCCGAAGGCGCGCGCCGTTTCGGCATCAATATCGCCGCGATGCAATTCATCGCATTCGGCTGGTTGGGTTTGATGGCCGGTATTGGTGGGCTGGTGCAGGCGCATTATGCGCAAGAGGTCGTCCCGAATGCGCTTTACGGTCGCGAGCTCGACGTGCTTGCCGCGGTCGTTCTCGGCGGTGCACGTCTCGGCGGCGGCAAGGGATCGGTGCTCGGCTGCGTCCTCGGCGTGCTGCTGATCTCCATTACGCAAAACGGGCTCAATCTGATGGGCGTCTCGCCCTTCGCGTTCAAGATGATCATCGGCGCCATCATTCTGGTCGCCATCACGCTATCGAATACGCGGATCGACAAGCTTGTGCCGCTTCTGCGCAGGGAGGGGCAGGCACGATGACCGCTCTCGTCGAAAGATTCCAGAAGCGCTTCGGTGCGGAAATGGCGGGGCCCTTCTTTGCCTTTATTGCCGTGATGATCTTCTTCGGGCTTGCCTCGCCGCAATTTCTGAGCCAGGCGACCTTCGGTTCGGTCGCCTTCCAACTGCCCGAGCTTGGCCTTTTGACAATGGCGATGCTGCTGCCCATTCTGACGGGCGGCCTTAACCTAGCCATAACATTCACGGCGAATATCGCCGGATTGACGGTTGCCTGGGTCTTGCAGGCAAACGGCGGCGTGGATGCCGGACCTTTGGCATTCGCCCTCGGATGCGTGCTGGCACTTGCGGCAGGGGCGGCGAGCGGCGTGATCATGGGTTTCGTCATCGCCTATACACGCGCTCACCCCATTCTCGTATCGCTATCGATGATGATCTTCCTGCGCGGCCTTGGCGAGTTTCTCACCCGGGGCGGTGATGTATCGGGCTTTCCGGACTTCATCCGGCCCCTGGGGCACGGATCGCTACTCGGTATTCCCGTCCCTTTGATCATCTTCATTGTCTGCGTTGCCCTCTGGCATCTGCTGCTGACGCGCATGAAGCTCGGTTTCAACACCTATATGATCGGCTCCAATATCGAAGCTGCCCGCTACTCCGGCGTCAACACGCGCAAGGTTGTCGTCCTCGTTTATACGCTCTCCGGCGCCATGTGTGCCGTGGCCGGCATCATCATGCTGGCGCGGTTCAATTCCGTCCGCGTCGGCCACGGCGAATCCTATCTGCTGATCACGGTGCTTGCCTGCTTCCTGGGCGGCGTCAATCCGTTCGGCGGCTTCGGCCGCGTCATTCCCGTCTTCGTGGCGCTCGTCGTTCTGCAGCTCCTGTCTTCGGGGCTGAACCTGATGGGAGCCAATCAGCATCTGGCGACCGCGGTGTGGGGTCTGCTTCTGGTCGGAGTGATGTTCCTGCGCTGGGTCGCCTCCCACTACAAGTTTTTCAACAAGAGAAAAGGATGAAGGCTATGGAAGGCTTCGGTGTTCACACCAGCATGTGGACGATGAATTGGGACCGGGCAGGGGCCGAGCGGGCGGTCGCCGCCGCCGTTAAATACAAGGTGGATTTCATCGAAATCCCGATGCTCAATCCGCCCGCCGTCGATACGGCCCATACCAAGGCATTGCTGGAAAAACATAGGCTTCGGGCCGTGTGCTCGCTCGGCCTTCCCGAACACGCCTGGGCGTCCGTGCGCCCGGATGCTGCGATCGAACATCTCGCCATCGCGATCGATAAGACCGCCGATCTTGGCGGTGAGGCTCTTTCCGGGGTGATCTATGGCGGTATCGGCGAGCGTACCGGCGTTCCCCCGACGCAAAAAGAGTATGACAATGTCGCCCGGGTTTTGACGGCCGCAGCCAAGCACGCCAAGGGCCGCGGCATCGAACTCGGCATCGAGGCCGTCAACCGCTATGAGAACCATCTGATCAACACCGGCTGGCAAGCGGTGGAGATGATCGAGCGCGTCGGCGCCGACAACGTCTTCGTCCATCTCGATACCTATCATATGAACATCGAGGAAAAGGGCGTCGGCAACGGCATTTTGGCCGCTCGCGATTACCTGAAATATATCCATCTCTCGGAAAGCGACCGGGGCACGCCCGGCTATGGCACCTGCGATTGGGACGAGATCTACGCGACGCTCGCCGCTATCGGCTTCAAGGGCGGCCTTGCGATGGAAAGCTTCATCAACATGCCGCCGGAACTCGCCTATGGACTGTCGGTCTGGCGCCCCGTCGCCAAGGATGAGGAAGAGGTCATGGGCAACGGTCTGCCGTTCCTGCGCAACAAGGCGAAGCAGTATGGTCTGATCTAGGAATCCTCGGCTCGAACGAACTCCTGTCCGGCGCGTTGATGGAGATGCGAATGATCAAGGAGAAATCTTATGAAAAAGCTTGCTCTTATAGTCACCGCAGCCTCGCTCGTGTTCACCGTTCCTGCTGCCGACGCAGCGACGGTGCATCGATCACAAAAACACACCCACAAGGAAGAGGTTACGACCGGGCCTAAGGAACGTCTTGGCACCCTGTCTTGTCAGGTCGCCGGAGGCGTCGGTATGATTATCGGCTCCAACAAGGCCGTCGATTGCAGGTTCAAGCGGAGCTCTGGTCCGTCGGAGCGCTATATCGGCTCCATCGGCAAGCTCGGCGTCGACATCGGCGTGACAGGCAAGTCCTATCTGAGCTGGGCCGTCTACAGTCTCCATCCGACCCGCGCCGGAGAAGGCGCTTTGGCCGGCAATTATGTCGGCGCGTCCGCAGGCGCTGCCGTGGGCATTGGCCTCGGGGCAAATGCGCTGATCGGGGGCAATTCAAAAAATTTCGGCCTGCAGCCGCTGAGCGGCGAAACGGGAACAGGACTTAACGTTGCCGCCGGCGTGTCGAGGCTGCAATTGCGTTCCGCTAGATAAAAGCTCTCACAGACGAGACGTGGACCTGTGAGCGAATATCGTAATTTCTTGATGGTTAAACACGAAAAAACCGCCGGGTTTGCGCC
The DNA here is from genome assembly GCF_036528765.1 of Rhizobium sp. BR 362. NCBI lineage: Bacteria > Pseudomonadati > Pseudomonadota > Alphaproteobacteria > Hyphomicrobiales > Rhizobiaceae > Rhizobium > Rhizobium sp. BR 362. Next base: position 50,434 of record NZ_JARWGH010000009.1, read on the forward strand.
CGGCGGTTCTATATAGCCATTGTGTTTGAGCTTGTGCGGCGCGGCAATTCTGGGTGAACGGGCGGTGACGCGCGGCCTGCCGATATAAAGGCAGAAACTCTCCGAACAGCATTTTCTCGATTGCATGCCACGCCCGGCTGGACCCCATACGCCGGCAATCACGCGTTCGTGACAATCTTGGCTGTAACGAATCTCCCTTTTCGCACGAGTACCTGGCGTGCCCCGAAGAAAGGGGCGTCAACGAACCCAAATGGAGATAGTTCATGTTGAAAGCTACTGTGAGTTCTGTCCTGCTCGCCGGTGCGGTGACTACGGCGCTTGCGTCCATGGCCGCCGCCGCACCGCTGACGAAGGCTGAAGCCAGTGCTGCCGTCGCCGCTCACAAGGAGAAGTGCTACGGAGTTGCTCTGAAGGGCCAAAACGATTGCGCCGCCGGCCCGGGAACGACTTGCCAAGGGACATCGACTGTCGATTTCCAGGGCAACTCCTGGAAGTTTGTTCAAGGCGGCACCTGCGCGTCGCTCGACATTCCCGGCGGCCGCCATGGCTCGCTGATGCCGCTCAAGCGCGATCTCTAATCGAAACAGCTATCGGAAAGCGGAGAAGACACGATGAACGCCCACAATCGAACCGTGGCTCCTGTCGTCGAAGCGGGTGCAGCGCTCCGCTTTCCCTCCTATCCCGTTCACGGCCTGGCGGGCACGAGTTTCAAGCCGGAACATCTGCCCGCCATACTCGCCGAAACAGGCCCGCAAGGTTTCTTCGAAATTCACGCCGAAAATTACATGGGCGCCGGCGGTCCTCCCCATCACGCGCTCGAGCTCGTGCGCCGGGATCATCCGATCTCGCTGCATGGCGTTTGCATGTCGCTCGGTGGGCCGCAGCCGCTGAACAAGAATCACCTCCGGCGCTTTCGCGAGCTGGTGATCAGGTATGAGCCTGCACTCGTGTCCGAGCACCTGGCATGGTCGACCCACGAGAACACCTATCTGAACGACCTGCTGCCGCTGCCTTATACGAACGCCACGCTCACGCATGTCTGCAATCACATCGACGAGATGCAGATGGCGATCGGACACCCCATTCTGCTTGAAAATCCCTCGACTTACGTGCTCTTCGCCGAATCTTCGATGAGCGAAACGGATTTTATCGGCGAGATTGCGAAGCGGACCGGTTGTGGGCTTTTGCTCGACGTCAACAACGTCTTTGTTTCGGCCACCAACCACGGCTATTCGGCGCTGGATTATCTTGCCGGTTTTCCCTTGTCGAAGGTCGGCGAAATCCATCTCGCAGGCCATGCGGAGCAGACGGACGATGAGGGCGATCTGCTGCTGATCGACAGTCACGATGGACCTGTGGCGGACGCAGTCTGGCGTCTTTACAAGATCGTCATCGACCGATGCGGGCCAATTCCCTCGCTGGTCGAGTGGGACAGCAAAATCCCCGATTGGCCGGTCTTGCGCGCCGAGGCCGTTGCAGCCCAAGCGATTCTCGATCGCCAATCCCAGATATCAGGCAAATCCCATGCAGTCCGCTGAGATCCTCTCGATCGGGTGCGGCGATCCGTCATTCGCGTCGACCTTCTCCAAGTCGCTGCTGAATCCCGAACAGCAAACGCCGGCTTCGCTGGTCGGCCCGCATGGGAAAGGCGCGGATAAACGCTACAACGTCTACCGCAACAATGTGACGGTGAGCCTGATCGAGACGCTGGCCGCGATTTTTCCTGCGACCCAGCGCATAACGGGGCCGGATTTCTTTCGCGCGATGGCGCGCTTCCACATTCGTGAAACGCCGCCGACCTCACCGCTTTTGTTCGAATATGGCCGCGGTTTTCCAGCCTTTATCAATGGCTATGAATACGCGCAGTCGATGCCTTGGCTAGGCGACGTCGCGCGATTGGAGCGGGCCTGGCTTGATGCCTATCATGCTGCTGATTGCCCGGTTATCTCAGCGGCTGATCTCGCGTGCGTCGCACCGGACGAACTGCCCGAACTACGATTTCACGTCCATCCGGCGACGAGAATTCTGTCATCCCAATTTCCGGCGGTGACGATCTTCGCCGCCAATCGGGGCGCCGAGCCGGTGAGGCGCATCGAGCATATCGTTCCCGAGGACGCTTTGATCACGCGGCCGGAACTCGAGGTCGTGGTTCGGTTGCTGCAGCCTGGCGGGGCCGCATTCCTTACCTGCCTTGCTGGTGGCGGTACTTTCGCGGCGGCTGCGGCTGCAGCGCTGGATGTCAACCCTGCTTTCGATCTCGCAGGCATGGTCGCCGAGATGATCGAAGCCGGCGCTTTTACTGAGATTTACCTGGGGAATTCCAATGTCGAAAACGCTTGAAACGTCGGTAGTGAGTAAGCCGTTCGCACCTGTCGTTGCATTGCTCGAAAAAGCAAGCTGGCTGGTACAGATGATCGCTCAGCCATCCCTGGTGCAACTTGTTCTGCGGATCGGGCTTGCCGTGCCGTTTTGGCGTTCCGGCATCCTTAAATGGGATGGATTCCTGCAGTTGAGCGATACGGCCATCGAGCTCTTCACGGACGAGTTCATGCTGCATCTTCCAGGTGGGCCATATCCCTATCCGGCGCCGGCGGTGATGGCATTCCTGTCGGGGTCCGGGGAGGTCGTATTTTCGACCCTTCTGGTGCTTGGCCTTGCCACGCGCTTTGCCGCGACCGGTCTTCTCGCCATGACGGTCATCGTGGAATTGACGGTTCCCGATGGATGGCCCGTTCATATCACCTGGGCGGCAATGGCGCTGGGCATTATGGCTTGGGGGCCGGGACGTCTGTCCTTGGACTATCTCATCCGACGGGTTTTCGGGCTGGAGGCGCCGTTTCGGACGACCTCGTCTGCAGAAAGTGGCCCCAGGGCTTGAGGTGCGGGCTCTTGCCGAAATGACGTGGGCTGGACGGCTACAACTTTCGCTTGACGCAAAGCCTATCGCGACGTTCACTCCGCTTCGGAGATACGCTGCCGATGACCGAACTTGCTTCATACAGTTTCAGAAATGACCCGAACGTGCCGCCTCACGACCATGACAAGGGTCTTATCGTTTTCGACCACGAGTGCATTTTCTGCTCCTCATTCATTCGTTTTGTCTTCGCTCACGACCCTTCCGGCCGTTTCCTGTTCACGGCCGCACAGTCTCCGCTTGGGCAGGCGCTTTATCGACACTACGGCCTCGATCCGACGGATTTTTCGACCAACCTGGTGATCGTTGACGGCATCCTGCACACGAAAATGGATGCGTTTGCCACCGCCATGCGTTGCCTCGGCTTTCCTTGGAGCTTGCTTGCGGTGGTGAACCTGATGCCGCGGCGGCTTGCCAATGCGGCATATGATCTGATCGCTAAAAACAGATACCGCATTTTCGGCAGATACGAGACCTGCCTGGTGCCATCCAAGGAATTGCGGGCGCGCGTTATTGAATAATGATTTTGCTGCTCGCGAGGAAGATTACAGGGACGCGTGTCCGAAAGGGTTGCTTTCGACCCTCTTCGACCGCGATGCTGCGATCGGATGCCTTGGGGTCAAGGATGCGTCGACGACGCCAGATGGCGAGGAGCATTGTTGCAGTTCGATGGCGAGAAGCGTTACGGCGGCCGCCAATGCCTTCTCCGCATCGGTAAATGCGAGCGCCGAACCCGCCTCCCTCGCTTCGCCATATATTTCGGCAGATGCCATGACACGCTCGGCGAGATAATGACATTCGGGCGTCGCTTCGACAATGTTCAGAGAAAATCGGAGATTGATCGCCACTTGAAGGAGGAAAGCTGCGGCCGAGAAATCGACAATGGCGCCGGGTGGTGTCGTCTGATCCAGATACCTTTTCCATTGTGTTTTCATTTTTATGCCTTTCGCGCCGGACCAGCTCGAAATGAACAGCAAGAGCTGGCGGGATTTCTGTGCCGGCGCCAATCCGGGCAGAATGTTGGCGCCACGCGTACTCGGCGTCGCTTCAGCGACTTAGGTCAAACAAGTGAGGTGTAGAGCGTGTCTACGAAAGATTCCCCATTCCCATTGCAGTCGGTCGTGACAAAAGGCATTCATCTCCATGCCTTCGTCAGTGTGCCGACTATCTACGAGGTAGTAGTAAGCGCAGGGGAGGCGCTCTTTCAATCGCACTGTTTGTCATTGAGGCTTCAGTCCAGCCGGCCTTCGGACTTTTGTCCAATGAAGAACCGGACCAAGGTCTTAGCCGCAATTGCAAAAGTCCAAGATGGGCGTTTTTGCCTGGACAAAGGTTGACGGCTGCGCCTCAGGAACGATCTGATGTCGTTGCGGAGAGGCCGTTTCGAATACGTAATTGAACGGTTTCGCGTACGGCGTCTGAACAGTCTTTCCGCACAATGACCTATTTATGAGCGTGCAGGAGGCCAGCCATGTCGTTACGCGGAAAGTCGATCACCGCTCTTCTCGGTGTTTCGTTTACGCTGGCGCTCGTCGCAACGCCTTATACCGTCGATTTTCATAAATCCTCAATCAGCCTTGTCGCCGAAAAAGCTGCTGCAAAGAGTGGAGGTAATGGAAACGGCGGGGGAAATGGCAATGGTGGAGGTAATGGCAACGGTGGGGGTAACGGTAATGGCGGCGGCAATGGCAACGGTGGAGGTAATGGCAACGGAAATGGCGGAGGCAACGGCAACGGCAATGGCGGGAGCAACGGTAACGCCGGCGGCAATAGCGGCAGCAATGGCAATGCCGGTGGAAACAGCAGCGGCAATAGCGGCAGCAATGGCAATGCCGGTGGAAACAGCAGTGGCAAAGCGGCCAGCGGAAAAAGCGCTACGCAAAGTGATTCGGATGACTCAGCCGATGCAAATGATGCGTCGATGGCAGTGCACCACGATGATGGCATGAGCGAAGAAATACAGAACGGACGTTATGTCATGAAGGATTCGAAGGGTCGCACCATCATCAATCGCAGTGCGACGGTGACCGATCGGCAAAGGCTGCGGTCTTTCCTTCACTAAATAAAGGACAATACTCTAAACGCGCTTTTCAAGCGCATCGCGAAAAGCCATCGCAGCCTCGGTTCGGTTCGCAACGCCTAGCTTCGTGAAAATCTGGGTCATATGATGCTTGACCGTCTTTTCGTGGAGATCGAGCTTCAGACCGATGTGCTTGTTGCTTAATCCGGCTGCAACGAGCTGAAGTACCTCGCTTTCCCGACCCGTCAGGTCACGAAGAAGATCGGCTTTCCGCAAGGAAGCGCTGCCGTCGCCGGAGATCAGGCGAGCGGAAAGAGTAGGGGCCACATAGCTTTCCCCGGAGGCTACCGTGCGGAGGATGTCTGCCAGCGGTCTCGATCCGACGCCTTTCAGCACATATCCCTTCGCTCCGTTTTTGAGAGCCGTCGTCACATCGTCACTGGCTTCGGAGACCGTCAGCATCACGATCTTCTGATCGGGCATCCGCTCCATGATCAGCGAAAGCGCCTCCAGGCCTCCACCAGGCATGGAAATATCCAACAACAAGACGTCTGGATGCTTATCCTCGACTATTCGAACCGCATCCTCCTTCGTACTGCCTTCGCCAACAATCGTAAAACCGTCGATCTCGGCAAGGCTGCGAATGACCCCTTCCCGGAACAGTGGATGATCATCGATCACCGCTAGACTGATTGCCGTCGTCATATTTGCTCCATTTCCATTGCGTTCAGCGACATTTGAACCACGGTGCCGCTTTCGGAAGATTTTAATTCGAAAATGCCGCCGAGACTTTCCACCCGCTCTCTTAGGCCAGCCAAACCGATGCTGCTTGGCGGTATATAGGCCGGATCGAAGCCGGGTCCCTCGTCCGATACTGCGATTGTGATCTGCCCGCCGTCGATGGCTTGTTTCACTTGCTGTGCTGCGCCTTCACCGTGACGATAGCCGTTGTTCAGCGCTTCTTGAACGAAGCGGTATATGCATATCTTCGCGGAAGTCGAAAGTTCCGGCGCGGTATCGGAAAGGGATAGGCCGACCGTGACGCCGGTTCGTTGCTCGTGGGCGCGGACGGCGCGTTGCAATAGTTCCGTCAGGTTTGCCGACTCGATATGCGGCAGCACCAGCCCGCTGCAGATGCTTCTGATGTCTGCCATCGCATCGTCCAAGCTTGACTTGATTGCCGCAAGCGACTGCTCTCGCTCTTGCGCCGGCGTGGCCGGATTGACCAGGGCGGCGCTATCCAGCCTCAGCGATGCATAGGCGACGAGCTGGGCGGGTCCGTCGTGTAAATCGGCGCCGATGCGCCTGAGATAGCTTTCATTGAGAGCGGCGGCACGTTGTGAAGCTCTTTGCACGCGGGCATGCAAAATCTCGTTCTGCTGCAGAAGCGAGGATAGCTCGCCGATACGCGCTTTCAATGCGCTACGCTGGCTCTCGATCGTTCGGCTTCCGCGTAGAACGATAATGGATAGAACGAGAAAGAACGTCAGGGTGAACAAGGCGACGGCTAGCCAGCTTCTCATACGCGCCTGGTTCAGGCTGCGCTCGAAGTCGTATGCCACCTCATAAAATTCGGAAACGGCCACGACCTTGCCCGACCAGGGTTGGAGGACCGGATTGTAGATCTCCAGAAGCGGCTTGCCGCTGTTGCGCTCTGCAACGCTTTCGACGTCGTCGTCGAGCTGATTGAACTGCGCCACCATCGTGCCGGCAAACGCCGTCTTCAGGTCATGGCTGAGCGGGAACTGTTTGCCCATCAGGTTTTTGTCGTTGGAATAAAGAATGGTTCCATCGCTACGCCAGAGGCGAAAGGACATGAGGCGGCTGCCAAGCGCGCCCTCACCGAGTGTTTCGTCGAGTGCGTGCGTCACCGTATCGTCCAGAAGCTCCGTCTTCTGCATATCCGGAAGCAGCGGGGCGATGACGCTGTCGACATAAAGAGCGGTGCTGGCGGCGGAGTTGCGCGTGACGGCATCCTCGATGAGACTGGTGACGAAGGCGCCCACGAGAAGCATCGCGCAGGCGGAAACAAAACCGCCGATCAGCAGGAATTGTTTCGCCAGCGATTGAGAATTCCAACCGGCGAGTAAACGAACCGGCGACAGCATTGATTTGAGCTTCGTCAGCATGTCTGGTTACTTTCACCGATGACCACCCAATAGGGCATACCTATTGTAGCTGGACAGCGCGTCAAATGGCGACTGGTTCATCTCCCCTGGAAGTCTCGGGCTTTCCCCAACCTAAGCTTCTTTCGACATCAATGAGACTTTCGGCCATCCGCCGTCGGGCTAAGGTCCGATCGCCGGTGGCATTGGTCTGACCTCGGTAGAAACTTTCTTTTTGAGCAATATTGTGGCGAGCAGCAACATTGCTCGTCCCCGCCGCGGTCGCATGGCATCGGAAGGGCGCACGTCTGAAATGAAAGGAAGAAGCACATGAAACTCCGATCAGTTTTCGGAACGACCATGGTCGCGCTGGTACTAGCCGTCGCTCCGGCCGGCGGCGCCGCTGTGGGTCTGACAGGTCTTGCCTATGCCAAGGGCGGTAATGGAAACGGCAATGGTGGTGCCGGCGGTGGCAATGGAAACGGCAACAGCAATGGAAATGGCCATAGCAATGGCAACAGCAATAGCGCGAGCCACGGCAGCGCCAATTCGAGCCACGCTAAGTCCGATGACTCAGATTCGAGCGACACGGATGTGGATGCCGATGCAAGCGCAGATGCAGATGCAGATGTGGGCCACGGCAAGCACGCGACTCACCTCTCGAAGTCCGCGGCTGCTGATGAGAAGCTTGAGAAGCACGGCGTGGCCAAGACCAAAACGCAGGCAGCGGCGCTTGGCAGCCTCAAGTCCCTCAACAGGAACTATCATGCCTACATGAATTCCAAGGATCCGAAGATGGCGGCTATCAGAGCCTATGTTATGGATTATGCTGAATTCGAACTCAAGAATGGAACCAATGCTATTCCGACGGATCCTGCCCTGAGCGACGATGCACTGCGCTCGGCTCTGGCTCAGGAATCCAAGACCGGCGTCGTGACCGACAAAACGCTGGCGGAGGCCAAGGACATCCTGGGCGTCGGCCCGGCGGTTGGAAAGATAGACCAGGTTCGTGATGCGCTGGAAAGATCGACTGCGGCGCCATCCGACGATACGACCGACACCGCTGATTGATCGAGCACTGCGGCGGGTGCGAAAGGCCCCCCAACCAAATTCACCCGCCGCTTCGCGGAGCGACCAACACGCCAATCGTGTTGGTCGCTCTTTTTTTGTCTGACGTAGCCGATATTGCCCCACCTCGGTGGCGCGTCACGTGCCTGTCATTTTTTTAAGAGACATCTTGTTTCGGCATGCTTCTAAGCTGCTTCGTGATTGGCCGGTTTTGCGCCGGCATCTTGCGAGCGGAATAGAGTAGGCCGTGGTGAATCCCCGTCGATTTACCGCTTATGTGCCAATATTGAAATGCTTTCGCTTCTTTGCGCGTTCTCCAACGAACGCCGACAGAGGCATATGAATCGTTTCTGCCTGTAAAGAATGAAGAAGAATCTTATGACGAATCTTCACAGTCAATGCAGCGAGCAAGCCTCATGAGGCGCTCACTTTCGCGAAAACCAAATGCGGTCGCTTATTATACCAATTTCGTCGTCTACCCGATCGTCACGGTCGCACTGGTCGCTGCCTATTTTGTTTGGGGCTATGATGGCCGGCCTTTGATATGGCTCGCAGCGATCGTGATCGGTGCAGCCGCATGGACTCTGGTGGAATACCTCATCCACCGCTTCGTGCTGCATCATGTCGTCTTTATACGCGATATGCATGTTCAACATCATCACGCGCCGACCGAACTGATCGATACGCCGATCTGGCTCAGCCTGTTCTTCATGGTCGCGTGCGTATTGCTGCCCTCGTGGTGGATCTTCGGTTTCGGCGCGGGGTCGGGGTTCACGGCCGGCATGGCGCTTGGCTACCTCACTTACGGAACGATGCACCACGCCATGCATCACTGGCGGATTCCGCACGGCACCTATCTCTATCGTGCCAAGCGCTGGCACGCGCAGCATCATGCTTCGACGGACGAGGGAAATTATGGTGTTTCATCGCTTTTCTGGGATCACCTGTTTGGCACGGTGCTGCCCGACCCGGCGATGAAAAACAGGAAACGGCGAGACGGCGGCTGAGTGCGGCCCCCGTGAAGGCACTCACCGCTCAAGCGTACGATCTTCCATATACAAGCTGATCGATGTTTTCATTCCTCGAACATCTTGCCCGTGCGCGCTTCAAGCCGGTACCGGTGGCCGGGATAGACGAGGCGGGCGATAGAGACGACCTGCCGCGCCGACCAGGTGCGCCGGCGGATCGCAAGGCAGGGCTCGGTCTTCAGGACGGTGAGGAGCTTGCACTCCCAGGACTGCGGCATCGCTGCCTCGACAATGTGTTCCGAGCCGCTGAGCGGGGCGGCTGCCGTCAGATAAGCATTCGGTGTCAGCGTCGTGAAATCCTGCTCCAGGTATTCGGGGGCTGCTTCGGGGTGGACGAAACGGTCCTCGATCTGCACCGGAACGCCGTTTTCGCTGTGGACGATCAGCGAGTGGAAAACAGCGGCCCCGATCTCCAGCTCCAGCGCGTCGGCAACCTCGGGGGAGGCTGTTTCGCGGGCCAAAACGACGACGGAAGCCTCATGAACATGGCCGCGTTCGGCGATCTCGTCGGCGATGTTGCGCACTTCGAATAGCGCCGAATACCCCTTCCGCTCCGCAACGAAGGAACCCACCCCCTGGATGCGAACGAGTTCGCCTTCATTGGCTAGCTCTCGCAGCGCGCGGTTGGCGGTCATCTTGCTGACGCCAAGCTCCAGGACCAGCTCGTTTTCTGAGGGGACGCGATGCTTCGGCGGCCATTCGCCGCTGTGAATGCGATCCAGGATCATCTGCTTGACGCCGGCGTAAAGTGGGCCAGAGTCATTTTCGGCGAGCTCACGTTTCCGGTCGATAGCGCGTTTCATTGCCTAATCCTTGTGCAGTCGCGAATTTCGCATGTAAATCGACTTGGCACTTGCATAACACAAAATATCACATATGGTACCCTATACAACTATCTGATCAATGTGACCAGCAAATGCGGGTGGCGATCGGCAAGCCGGCGAAGACTGGCGTAAACAGAAATTGGCTATTTCGATCTCAAGAGGAGAACATCGATGAAGATTAGACATGCCCTTCTTTCCAGCGCTCTTGCGCTCGCTGTTCTCGCCGGCCCCGCGGCCCAGGCGAAGGACTGGAAAACCGTTACCATCACGCTTGAAGGCGCCTATGCGCCGTGGAACCTGACCAACTCCGATGGCACGCTCGGCGGCTTCGAACCGGAGCTCGCCAAGGTGCTGTGCGAGCGGGCCAAGGTCGACTGCAAGCTCGTGGCGTCCGATTGGGACGGCATGATCCCGGCTTTGAACGCCGGCAAGTTCGACGTGATCATGGATGCGCTGTCGATCACCGACGAGCGCAAGCAGGTCATCGACTTCACCGTTCCCTACGCCGCAACGCCGGCCGCCTTCGCGACCGCTAAGGACAGCCCGCTGGTCAACGCCGCCGGCACCGGCGCAACCATCAAGATGACGCCCGGTCAGACCGGCGTTAAGGAGATCGACGCGCTGAAGGCAGCCTTCAAGGGCAAGACCATCGGCATTCAGGCCGCCACCGTCTACGCGAAGTTCATCTACGATAACTTTGGTGACGTCGCGACTATCCGCGAGTACAAGACCGGCGCCGACCGTGACCTCGATCTGCAGAACGGCCGTATCGATCTCGGCTTCGACGACGCCGTTTATTTCCAGACAGCTTTCGACGCCGCCAATGGCGCGCTCGCTTTCACTGGCCCGCAAATCGCCGGCCCGATCTGGGGCGTCGGCGAGGGCCTTGGCGTGCGCAAGTCCGACACGGATCTGCGCGACATGTTCAGCGCGGCGATCAAGTCGGCACTGGCCGACGGCACGGTGAAGAACCTTTCCATGAAGTGGTTCAAGACGGACGTCTCGCCGCAGGAATGATCGTTGGCCGGCGCTTCCAAGAGAAGCGCCGGCCTTCGGCCTCAGTGCCGATTCCCGCATGTTATGTTTGACTAATCAAGAAGACGGACCGCTCGGGACGGGGAACGAACGAGATGGCGATATTGCAATTGATCGGTTTCGGCTCGACCGGCTGGGGCGCGCTGCTTCTGCTCGGGGCGCTGATGACGCTGTGCGTCACCGCGGTCGCATTGGCGATCGGCGCCGTCTTCGGCGCCATCATCGCGGCGGCGAAGCTTTCCGGCAATCTCATCCTAAAAACGCTCGGAAACGTATATACGACCGTTTTCCGCGGCGTCCCGGAACTGCTCATCATCTATCTCATCTATTTCGGCGGATCGAGCGCGATCACCAGCATCGGCAAGTCCTTCGGCTATGAAGGGTTTCTGGGCATGCCGTCCTTTGCGGCGGGTGCGCTTGCCGTCGGCATCATCTCTGGCGCCTATCAAGCGGAAGTGTTCCGCGGCGCCTATCTCGCCATTTCCAGGGGCGAGCTTGAAGCCGCATCGGCGATCGGAATGCATAGAGGCATGAGATTCCGGCGCATCATCATGCCGCAGGTGCTGCGCTACGCCATTCCCGGCATGGGCAATGTCTGGCAGTTGAGCCTCAAGGATTCCGCGCTGATCTCGGTCACCGGCCTCGCCGAACTGATGCGGACCAGCCAGGTCGCCGCCGGTTCGACGCGGCAATATTTCTTGTTCTTCATCGTGGGCGGCGCGCTCTACCTCATCCTGACAAGCCTGTCTGACCGCGTCTTCAACGGCGCCGAACGGCGCGCCAACCGCAGCATGCCCTCCGCAATGGGCCAGGCCTGAGGATCGATCATGGATTTCGCTTTTCTCGGACAGACCATGCTCACGCTGCTCGAAGCTCTGCCGACGACGCTGGCGCTGTTTTTCCTGTCGATTGCGATCGGCGGCCTGCTCGCGATTCTGATCGTCTGGATGCGGGTCGGCGGCAATCCGGTCTTTACCGCCATTGCCAAGGGCTACATCTTCGTCTTCCGCGGCTCGCCGCTGCTGATCCAGATGTTCCTCATCTTTTACGGGCTCGCCCAGTTCGGATTCATCCGCTATGGGCCTTTGTGGCCCCTGCTGCGCGAGCCCTTCGTCTGTGCCGTGCTGTCGCTGGCGCTCTGCACCGGCGGTTATACTGCGGAGATCTTCCGTGGCGGCATTCGCGCCGTCTCCCCGCGTGAAATCGAGGCGGCGCGTTCGATCGGCATGTCCGGTTTCCTGCTGGTGCGGCGCGTTCTGGCGCCGATCGCCTTCCGCCACGCTTTGCCTGCCTATTCGACCGAAATCGTACTGATGATGAAGTCGACGGCGCTCGCAAGTCTCGTCACCGTCTGGGAAGTGACCGGCGTCGCCCAGCGGCTGATCTCGCATACCTACCGCACGATGGAGGTCTTCCTCTGCGCCGCCGCCATCTATCTCATCTTGAATTTCATCATCCTGCAGGCGCTCGGCCTGCTGGAATATCGTCTGTCCCGCCATCGTCGCGCCGTTCCGGCGGCGCTGAAGGCGTAAGGAAACTGGCCTAGATCTGGATTGGAGCGATCATGCCCGGCGTCACCCGACTTTCGGTCCGCAATATTCGCAAAAGCTTCGGCACGCACGAGGTTCTGCGCGGCATTTCCCTGGATGCACAGGATGGCGACGTCATTTCGCTGCTTGGCGCCTCCGGCTCGGGCAAATCCACCTTCCTGCGCTGCATCAATCTTTTGGAGACCGCGACTGACGGCGAGATCTGGGTCGATGGCGAACAGATCCGCATGGTGCATAAGGGCGGCACAAGCAGGCCGGCGAGCCAGAAGCAGGTGGATCATATCCGCTCCGAACTCGGCATGGTGTTCCAGTCCTTCAATCTCTGGTCCCACATGACAATCCTGCAGAACGTCATCGAGGGGCCGGTGCATGTACTGAAGCGGCCACGGGCCGAATGCATCGCCGAAGCCGAGGCACTGCTCGAAAAGGTCGGCATCGCCGACAAGCGGCATGCCTATCCGGCGCTCCTGTCAGGCGGTCAGCAGCAGCGCGCGGCGATCGCCCGCTCGCTTGCCATGAAACCGAAGGTCATGCTTTTCGACGAGCCGACCTCGGCCCTCGATCCCGAGCTTGTCGGCGAAGTGCTACGCGTCATGCGCTCGCTGGCGGAAGAGGGCATGACCATGCTCGTCGTCACCCACGAGATGAGCTTTGCCCGCAACGTCTCCAACCGCGTCGTCTTCATGCGCGAGGGCCTGATCGAAAGCAGCGGCCCGCCGCAGGAAATGTTCGGCAGCGGCGCCTCCCCAGCCTTCCGCCAGTTCATCGGGCATTTTGGAGCGCCGACATGAATGTCATGCTTCGAACGGTGCTGAGCTGGCGGGATGTCGCCAGCGTGGCGGCCGGTGCGCCTCTATCACTTGCACCGGCCGTGCGGGAACGCATCGCCTATGCGAGCCGGATCGTCGAACGCATCGTCGAGACTGGCATGCGTGCCTACGGCGTCAACACCGGCGTCGGCGCGCTGTCGGATACGGTGGTCGACCGTCAATCCCAGAGCCGCCTTTCGCGCAATATCATTCTCAGCCACGCCTGCGGTGTCGGGGAGCTGCTGGCGCCGCGTGAGGTGCGTGCCATCATCACTGCTCAGATCGCCAATTTTGCCCATGGCCATTCCGGCGTGGGGCCGGACATAGTCAATTATCTTGCGGCCTTTCTCGAAAAGGACTGCATCCCCGACGTGCCCTCGAAAGGTTCGGCCGGCTATCTGACGCATAATGCCCATATCGCGCTGGTGCTGATCGGCGAGGGCAGTGCCAGGCTTGCCGGCAAGGCGATGAGCGGACGTGAAGCCCTGGTTGCGATCGGCCTTGAGCCGCTCGTGCTCGGCGCGAAGGAGGGCTTGAGCCTCGTCAACGGCACCGCCTGCGCGACCGGCCTTGCCAGCGTGGCGCTGGCTCGTGCCGAACGCCTGCTTGCCTGGGCCGATGCCGCCGCGGCGCTGACGCTGGAGGCGGCCGGTTGTCAGATGGCGGCATTCGACGAAGCCGTGCTGGCACTGCGCCCCTCCAAAGGCATTGCCGCAGTCGGCGCATCGTTGCGCGCCCGATTGCAGGGCAGCGGCCTCATCGCCGTGGCGTTGGGCCGGCGCACGCAGGATGCTCTCAGCCTGCGCGCTGTTCCGCATGCCCACGGTGCGGCGCGCGACGTCTTCGACAATTCCGCTGGTGTCGTCGATGAGGAACTTGCTTCCGTAACGGACAATCCGGCCGTTTCCGGCACACCGGAGAACCCGATAGTTTCGTCGGAAGCGCATGCGGTTGCTCCGGCGCTCGGGCAAGCCGCCGACAGCCTTGCGACTGCGCTTGCCCAGATCGCGGCGATGAGCGAGCGGCGCATGGACCGGCTGGTCAATCCGCTTGTCAGCGGCCTGCCGCCCTTCCTCGCAAGCGATGCCGGCAGCAATTCCGGCTTCATGATCGCGCAATATACGGCCGCAGCTCTTGCCAACGAGAACCGCCGGTTGGCGGCACCCGCCAGCACCGACGGCGGCCTGACCTCTGGCCTGCAGGAAGATTTCCTCGCGCATCCGACAGCCGCGGCAAACAAGCTGCTCGCGGTGATCGACAATGCCGAATATATCCTGGCGATCGAACTGATGGCGGCGGCGCAGGCGCATGATTTCCTGAGTGCCGCGGGAACGCGCGCCGAGGGCACCGACGCGATTTACAAGATGGTGCGCGCCCGCATCCCGCATTATGGCGACGACCGTCCCTTGAGCGTCGACATGGAAGCCCTGCGAAACCTCATTCGCGGGACGCTGCCGCCGGATATCAGCGAATAGGATAGTTTATGACTGCGGAGTTCGATGTTGCCGTCATCGGCCTTGGGGCCATGGGAAGTGCGGCACTTTCCTTTCTCTCGGCGCGTGGTGTCAAGACGATCGGCATTGATGCCCATTTTCCCGCTCATGCCTTAAGTTCCTCGCACGGCGACAGCCGGCTGATCCGCCTCGGCTATTTCGAGGACCCGTCCTATGTGCCGTTGCTGCAGCGCGCCTATGAGAACTGGCGGGCGCTGGAAGCGCGGCTGCGCGCCGATGTCCTGACGATCACCGGCGTACTGCAGATCGGCAAGCCAGAGAGCAAGATCGTCAGCGGCACGCTGGCATCCTGCAAACTGCACCATTTGCCTTACGAGGAGCTGGATCGGAAGGCGATGGCAACGCGTTTTCCAGTCTTTGCGTTGGAAGAAGGCGAGATGGCTGTGCTCGATCCGCAAGGTGGCTATCTCCGTCCGGAAACGGCCGTCATGGGCTATCTGAAGCTGGCGGCGGAAGATGGGGCGGTCCTGCATTTCGGTGAGAAGGTGACGGCAATCGCGCCCGACGATGCCGGCGTGACGATTTCGTCTGCTGTCGGCCGTTATCGCGCCAGGAAGGTGATCGTTTCGACCGGTTCGTGGATCGCTGAGTTGGTACCGCAGTTGCGGGAGCATGCCAATCCGATCCGCCAGGTGGTCGCCTGGTATCAGCCGCGCGACGGCTTTGTGACCCAGCCGCATCGCATGCCCGCCTTCCTTCGTGATGAGGGCAAGGAGGGCTCCTATTTCGGCTTCCCGGCGATCGGCGTCGACGGCGTCAAGGTCGGCCGCCACGCGCATTTCATGGAACCGATCGATCCAAACCGGGCCAATCCACCCGTCAACGACAGGGATAAGGCACTCTTGGACAATTTTATTGCCAAGCGCCTTCCTGCCGCTGCAGGTGTTCGTGTCAATGCCGTCACCTGCCGCTACACAATGCTGCCAAGCGAGGATTTCCTGATCGATCACATGCCGGGCGAGCCGCATGTCGTCGTCGCCTCACCCTGTTCCGGCCATGGCTTCAAATTCACCAGCGTCGTCGGCGAAATTCTTGCCGATCTCGCGCTGGAGGGCGGCACCGGCCTGCCGACTTCGGCCTTCTCCTTCAAGGCGATGGAGAATTTCCTTGCGATGAGAAAGATGCCGGCTTTCGCTTGAGTATTGCGGAAGCAGATCGAAGCGCGAGCTACTGCGGCGGTTTGTCCGTCTTCGGCGGGAGCAGATTGGCGAATTCCATCGGGAAGGGAAACAGGATCGTCGACGTCTTTTCGCCGGCAATGACGTTCAGCGTGCTGAGGTAGCGAAGCTGCATGGCTTCGGGTTGCCTGGCCAGGATTTCGGCTGCTTCGAGCAGCTTCGCCGCCGCCTGCTGCTCGCCTTCGGCATTGATGATCTTGGCGCGCCGCTCGCGTTCGGCCTCGGCCTGGCGGGCGATCGCGCGGATCATCGACTCGTTGATGTCGACATGTTTGATCTCGACATTGGCCACCTTGATGCCCCAGGCATCCGTCTGCGCATCGAGAATTTCCTGAATGTCGTTGTTGAGCTTGTCGCGTTCCGACAGCATTTCGTCGAGATCGTGCTTGCCAAGCACCGAACGCAGCGTCGTTTGGGCAAGCTGGCTCGTCGCCGCCATGAAGTCCTCGACCTGGATCGTCGATCTCTCTGGATCGATGACCCTGAAATAGATCACGGCGCTTACGCGAACAGAGACGTTATCATGCGAGATGACATCCTGGCCGGGCACGTCGAGCACCCTGGTGCGCAGGTCGACCCGCATCATCTGCTGGACATAGGGGATGAGCAGAAACAGGCCGGGTCCCTTGACGCCGGTGAAGCGGCCGAGCGTGAACACCACCCCGCGCTCATATTCCCGCAGGATTTTGATTGCCGACGCGAGGACGAGCAGCAGGATAAGGATAACCACAAGATAGAAGGCGAGATCTGCGAACATGCCCATGACTTTTTCTCCTGCTCCGCCAGCCTCTTAAGTGCTGCGGGTCACCTCAAGCGTCAGACCATTGCGACCGGTCACTTTGACGGCGTCACCGGTGGCAAGCGGCTCCGAGGAAACTGCCTTCCAGCGTTCGCCATGCGCGATGACGTAGCCTGCAGCGCCCGTCCAACTGTCGACTTTGCCTGATATGCCGATCATCTGTTCCGTGCCGGTTGTAACTTTGCGCCAGCGCGAGAGAATCGCCACCCGGGCGACGATGAGGCTGAAGGCAAGGGCCGCGATGGCGATGCCGCCCAGCACGGACCAGGACACTTCAAAGCCCGGGACATCCGTCTCGAACAGAATGGCAGCGCCGAGCACGAGCGCAATGCCGCCGCCCATGCCAAGGGCGCCGAAGGATGGTGAATGCGCTTCGGCGACGGTTAGCCCAACGCCGAGGATGATCAATCCGACGCCGGCGTAACTTACCGGCAGCAATGCCAGAGCGTAGAGACCAAGCAGCAAGCATATGCCGCCGATCGTGCCAGGGACAAATGTTCCGGGGGTGAGAAATTCGAAGATGATGCCGTAGATGCCGACCATCATCAGGATGAGCGCTATGTTGGGATCGGTAATCACGGAAAGCAGACGCGTCCGCCAGTCCGGTTCGAATTCCCGAACGGCAAGGCCGGCGGTATCGAGACGAACATCAGTCTGGCCGACCCGAACCGTCCGGCCCTGCGCCTGGGTCAAGAGATCTTGGATGGTGTTGGCTGTGAAGTCGACGACATGCTCGTGCGCGGCTGCGGTCGCAGAAAGGCTCGCGGCTTCCCGCACGGCCCGTTCCGCCCAATCGGCGTTGCGATTGCGCAGTTCGGCAAGCCCGCGAATATAGGCGACGGCATCGTTGACGGCTTTCGCTTCGCTGGCGTCGCGAGAGGGCTGTCCCTGTGTATTGCCTGGTTCGCCGGATTTTCCCTTGTCCGGTTCGGAACCGCTGCCGAACGGGTTGCCGCCGATTGAGATCGGTGTGGCCGCGCCGATATTAGTACCCGGCGCCATCGCCGAGATGTGGCTTGCATAGAGAATATAGGTGCCGGCACTGGCGGCGCGGGCGCCGCTTGGCGCCACAAATCCCGCCACAGGCACGGACGAGGCGAGGATCAAACGAATGATCTCTCGCATCGATGTGTCGAGACCACCAGGCGTATCGATCTGCAGGATGACCAGAGTGGCGCCATCTGCGCTGGCGCGCTCAAGGCCACGCCGTATATAATCCGATGTTGCCGGGCCTATAGCGCCGTTCACCTTCAGGACCATAGCCACGCGCTCCGCACCAACTGTCGGCGAGGAGGCGAGGCCGAAAGTTGATGCCAGAGCCAGCATCAAGGCGAGGATTGGCGGCATTCGTCGCCAAAGCTTCAAACATTGAACCATCGTTCGCCAAGCATTCATGTGCATAAATATATGGCGCGCGCCGTCAAAGGGTAAGATGCAAACCATTCCAGGTTGGCACGGTCTGCTGAGCCGCCCGATGCCGGCGGCGGTTCAGCGCCACCCTCAGACAAAGCCTTCGGCTCCATGCCCGAGACGATCGGTTGTTCATGCCGCTTAAGTGCCGGCCGATCAGATTTTCGGGGAGGCTGCTGCGGCCCCGATCTCTCTTTCTCTGGTAATCCGCTCCCTCCGGGATATCTGCTGTTCCACGACGAATACGAGCAGGCCGCCGATGGCCAGGCATCCGGCCAGGAAGAACATCGGGGCAATCGTGCTTCCCGTGACGTCCTTGATCCATGGCACGACGTTCTGGGCAATAAAGCCGCCGAGATTGCCGACGGAGTTGATGGCTGCGAGGCCTGCCGCAGCACCGGCGCCCCTCAGGAACCGCGAGGGCAGGCTCCAGAAGACCGGCTGACCGGCAAAGATGCCTGCGGCGGCGACGGACAGGAACGCGAACTGCAGCCTGTGATCCGGGATCAACGCGGAAAGCAGGAGCGATACCGCTCCGACAAAAGCCGGGATGACGATATAGGACGTCTTCGATTTCGCCTTTGCCGCCATGGCGGGAACGACATAGAGGCTGACCGCGACCAGGAGCCACGGAATGATGTTCAGGAAACCGTTCTCGGTATTGCCGACGCCGAAGCTCTTGACGATCGTCGGTAGCCAGTAGCTGAGGCCGTAGGCCGCGAGCGGAAAGGCGATATAGCAGAGCGCCATCAGCAGCACGCGGGGATCGACGAGCGCTTTGAAACCACTATCGGCGTTCTTGTCCATGCCGGCATTTTCGGAGGCGAGCCTGTCCTGCAGCCAGCGCTTTTCCTCATCGGTCAGAAAATGCGCCTGCGCCGGATGATCGGACAGATAGAATATCGTCACCACGCCCAGAATAATGGCCGGAACGCCCGTCGCGATGAACACCCATTGCCAGCCGGCAATATTGTAGAGCCCGTTGAGATCGAGCAGCGTACCGCCGAGCGGCGCACCGACGGCATTGGCGAATGCGCTGAAGATCATGAACAGCCCAACCATTTTGCCGCGATAGATCGACGGGAACCAGAGCGTGAGAAGATAGAGAACGCCGGGGAAGAAGCCTGCCTCGCACGCGCCGAGAAGGAAGCGCAGGATATAGAACATCGTCGCATTCTGCGTATAGGCAAGCAGCGTCGTCACGATGCCCCAGGATATCAGGATCCTGGCGAACCATCTGCTGGCGCCAAACCTATCCAGCATCAGATTGCTCGGCACTTCGAAGATGAAATAACCGATGAAAAAGAGAGATGCGCCAAGGCCATAGGCATATTCGCTCATCCCGAGCGCATCGACCATCTGCAGCTTGGCGAAGCTGACATTCTGACGATCGATATAGGCGACCAGATACAAGAGCCCCAAAAAGGGCATCAGGCGCCAGGTGATTTTCGAGATGAGCTGCTTTTCGTCGACCATGGCCGGTTCTCCTTCATTGCATATCCTGAGCACCCGAGGATGAGCAGGCTGATTATTTCGCTTTCTAGATGTAGCGGCAGGAGAGTGTGGCAATATGTGTGCGGCAAGTTCGTCGCCGATGGCGACAGCTTCCGTGGTGACAACAGACGATTCTTTGGGATTTAGGAATGCCGCCGCTGCGACAATGGCTTAGATGTCCGAAATAGTAGTGCTATAGCGCGCGTCCGCATAGAGGCGCGGTGCCGGCACACGGTCTTGGAAGACAGGCAGCCCTCGTTCTCGATATTCGTTCTGGTCGGAAAAACGGCCAAGTGCGACTCGCGTGTCGGCTCAATTCGAACGCGCCGCCACCCAGTTGTGCCATTCTTCCTCGCTGCCATGGAAAGCGTTGAGGTCGATCCGACCCTCGACGCCATGGGTGAGCCCGGAACCGGAATATTGCCAGAAGAGCCATTTCCGTCCCGGATAAACCTTGGAGGGATGTGCGGCCACCGAGCGCAGCCAGAAGGGATAATTGGTGAATTCGCCCTGCAAGTTGTCGCGATAGAAATCCGGGGCGGTGTAGATGATCGGGCGCTGGCCGTAATATCTCTCCAGCCTGTCCATAAAGACCTGCATTTTTTCGAGGACGTGCTCGCGCGAGGGCCGTCTCTTGCAGCTCGATTCCCCATTCCATTCGACGTCTATCACCGGCGGAAGGGCGCCGGCCTCTCTCGGAACGTTGCGGATGAACCAATCGGCCTGTTCGCCTGCCGTCCGGCACCAGTAGAAGAAGTGATAGGCACCCCGTTTTAGCCCCGCCTCCTTGGCCCTGCGCCAATTCTTCTTGAACATGGGGTCGAGGTGATCGCCGCCGTCGGTCGCTTTCAAATAGACGAAATTGGCGCCCTGCGCCTGCAACTTCTCCCAATCGATTTCGCCTTGCCAACGGGAAACGTCGACGCCATGCACGGCGAGCTTTCTTGGCGAGGAACTGCCGAAATTGATGGGCTTGGCGTCGCGGAAACGACGGCTGTGGATCTGCATCCGCGTTTGCGGTGCTGCGCTGATCGCCGGGTTGGTCGGCATGAGCAGAGCAACCGGTTTTTCGGAGGGAATTGGGACGCTGTCGGTCTTGGCGGTCGGCAAGAAGGCCTGCGGCCGCGGGTCCGGCTCTGTCCATGTCAACGCTTGCTGCTGCTGGGCGACCTGCAGGGTAGCGTTGCCAACCTCGGCGGATGGTACAGGCCCGTTCGATCGGGTGATGGAATTGGTCGTTTCCTGCGACGGTGGTGCGACCAGCACGTCTTCCGGACCGGAACTGGCAGCGCATGCCGACAAGATCAACGAAGTAAGAAAGATTGCTAACACAGCCGCTAGACGCATATGAACCCGCACGCAAAACAACAGTCGACGGCAGCATCCAAGTCTTCGGAAAACCACCGACATGAATTGCTAATGGAAAATTACCAAAAAAGATTGAATGCAATCTTTACGATTCGGCAGTCGGGGGTTTGCGTCGGGGATGGATCGAAAGGTTCCTGTTCGGCCCGGTGAGCGCCGGATCAGGACCGGCGCGCAGCGTTTCGTTGGCGGGACAGAAGTTTCAACCAAGGCGCGACATGAAAGACGCTCATGAGCAGGTACATCGGGACCATTCCGCTGAGTGGTGAAGCCCCCTGCATAGCGGAGCAGATCATATCGGCATCGCCGATCGTGGCCGTCAGCAGCGCCATGATCGCGAATGTCGGGGCCGCGGCGAGGGACAACCAATGAGAGAGGCCGATGGCGGCAGCGTCGCCGGCAGATCCGCTGCCGGCGGGAAAAGGGCTGGGTTGAGTAGACATCGAAACGTCAGCTCCGGCCATACTGATCATGGTGACGCCACCAGATACCGTTCTCGTTGCGCCCCTTGGGAGCGCGGTCGAGCCACTGGTACATGCCCCAGAGGCCATCGAGCCCGCGCGCATAGCTGGAATAGGTGTGATAAACGACACCGTCATCGAGCACGAATGCGCTGAGGCCCGGCCTGTCGCGTGTAAATGTAGCGGCGTCGGTTCCGGTCATGGCTGCTATCTGCGTTACGGGTTCCTCGCTGCTGCAGGCCTCGCATCCCTGAGCAGCCTTGTTTGCGACAGGCTGAGGTGAAGGCATCTCGCGGCGGAAATTATACTCGATGCCGCCTTCCCGCTGCTGTTCCTCGCTGAACCAGACGCCGAAATCGGTATTGAAATCGCTGCCGAACGAAGACGCCCAGGGGAAGGTCCACCCCATGCGCTGCTTGAATGCCTGCAGTTTTGCAAGCGGCGCCCGCGATACCGCCGAGAAGGCGACATCGTGGTTCTCGAGATGGACGACGAAGCCATTGAAGCCGTCCGCAATCGAGGAGCAGGACGGGCAGCCGGCCGTATAGTCGGGGCCGAACATGAAGTGGTAGACGAGGAGCTGCGAGCGTCCCTTGAAGAGATCGATGAGCGAGGCGCTGCCTTTCTCCGTCTCGAAGCGATAGTCCTTGTCGATCCGCACCCAGGGGAGGGCTTGCCGGCGCAGTGCCAATTCGTCGCTCTGCCGCGTCAGCGCCTTCTCATCCGCGAGGAGGTCGAGCCTTGCAGCCAGCCATTCCTTGCGTGTCGCAATCACATGTGCAGTCATCATTTTTCTCCCTTGGCTATCTGCCGTCGTATCATTCAAGATGCGACGTGCTGTTTGGTGGTCGCAAGTAAGCTACGCCCGGATATCGAAATGATGGGAGTTACAAGTTTGACGGGATTTCGATGGACTCGATGATCACCGCTGCGGCGCATGCGCTGGCAGGCGGCGATCCTCTTGGCGCGTTGAAGCGGGTTGCCCTGCGCGATGATGCCCCCGCGCTGGCGCTCAGGGGCATCGCGATGGCACAACTCGGCGAGCTCGGCCGCGCAAAGATGCTCCTCAAGAGTGCTGCACGCGCCTTCGGGCCGAGGGAGGCCATGGCCCGCGCCCGATGTGTCGTCGCCGAAGCCGAGATCGCGCTCGTCTCGCGCGACCTTACCTGGCCTGCCAAGGCTCTTGCTGCGGCACGGGTAACGCTGGAAGCGCATGGCGACGGTGTGAATGCCGCGCATGCACGCAATCTCGAAGTCCGGCGCCTGCTGCTGATCGGCCACCTCGATGAGGCCGAGCGTGTGCTCGCCGAGCTCGACCCGTCACCGCTCCCGCCCGCGTCGAAGGCCGCTCACGAGCTGGTGGTTGCCGGAATAGCTATTCGCCGCCTGCAGACGAAGGCAGCGCGTGCGGCGCTCACGCGGGCAGCACATGCCGCGCGGGCAGCGAATATTCCTGCGCTGACGGCGGAGGTCGAAAGCGCTTCACTCGTTCTGCACACAGCGGCGGCGCGCGTAATCCTGCGTGGCGAGGAGCGCCCGCTCCTGCTCGAAGAGGTGGAAACGCTGCTGGAGTCGGGGACGCTCGTGGTGGACGCGTGCCGGAATGTCGTTCGGAACGCAGGAACAATCGTTTCGCTCGCGACGCGCCCGGTCCTGTTTACGCTTGCACGCGTACTGGGTGAAGCCTGGCCGGGGGACGTGCCGAGGAGTACCCTCCTTGCTCGTGCCTTCCGGGCAAAGCACGCCGATGAATCGCATCGCGCGCGGCTGCGCGTCGAAATGGGACGGCTTCGCGCGGAGTTACGCTCGTTGGCGGATGTCAGGGCAACAAAGCGGGGCTTTGCGCTGGTGCCGCGCCGCTCGCGCGAGGTCGCAGTACTGGCACCGCCGGTCGAAGAGCAGCATGCGGCGCTGCTCGCCTTTCTCGCCGACGGAGAGGCCTGGTCGAGCTCGGCGCTGGCGATTGCGCTTGGAGCGAGCCCGCGCACGGTGCAGCGCGCGCTCGAACAGCTTGCCGAAGCAGGCAAGGTACAGTCGTTGGGTCTTGGAAGGGCGCGCCGCTGGATGACCCCGCCGGTGCTCGGATTCCCGACAATCTTGTTACTCCCCGGTCCGCTGCCGAATGAATAGGATGACAGCATGAAACGATCTCAAGCCGAAATTCTTCGTGAATATGGACCCTTTCCTGGTGCGGACCGCGTGAATGGCGTCACTTTCGACGGCCAGAGCGTCTGGTTTGCCTCGGGAGACAGGCTGAACGCCTTTGATCCGACCAAGGGGGAGGAGGTACTGCGCTCGATCGAAGTCGCCTCGCATGCGGGAACGGCCTTCGACGGTCAGCACCTGTTTCAGATCGCGGAGGATCGCATCCACAAAATCGATCCGAAGACCGGTAAGGTGCTCGCCACGATCCCGGCGCCAGGCAATGGCGGGGACTCGGGGCTCGCATGGGCCGAAGGCACGCTCTGGGTGGGGCAGCATCGGGGCCGGAAGATCCATCAGATCGATCCGCAAACAGGGGCTATTCTCCGCACGATCGAGTCCAATCGCGTCGTTACCGGAGTCACCTGGGTCGACGGCGAACTCTGGCACGGCACCTGGGAAGGCGACGAGAGCGATGTGAGGCGGATCGATCCTGAAACGGGAAAGGTACTGGAGCGGCTCGACATGCCGCCTGGAATGGGCGTGTCGGGGCTGGAGTCCGATGGCGGCGATCAGTTCTTTTGTGGCGGCGGAGGCAGCGGCAAGGTCAGAGCCGTTCGCCGGCCAAATCGCTCCTCAAAGTCCAAGGGCTAGGCCTTCAATTGCTTTTGCGCCCCACACTTTCGAAGGGGAAGTCAAGGCTGTTTGGCGGTGACGAGCAAATGTCCTGTCGAGCGAATCGACGGTGGATTTTGTTTGAAAAGGCAAGCCATCCCGACATCTAATCGTATCAATTCATCTTCTCGTCCCTCCATATTCACAGATATTTCATAAGGAGGCAGGCCGAGCGCTGGCCTCTTTGTTGCCGTGACAACGCGCTCCATGGGTGGGCAAAAATCCGTTAACTATCCGTCGTTTGATGATCCTTCGTATGGTGCCAATGATGGCATCCATGAGCAGCATCTCCGCGCGTCCATAGGCGCGCGCGGGCGCAATCCGACGATTTGCGCTTGTTCATATTACAATGCTGAAATAAAAGGTTATCGGCACCTTAACGGGCGCCTGTCCCGAAACTCACAAAAGACTTCGCAAGAATCTATACAGAGAAGGAGACGATATGTCCATTTCACTCAATAATTTCAATGAGGTTCAAACGGAACCCGTGCAGGCGGACGATGTGGCGGCGCGTGTAAAGGCAGCCCGTGAAACCGTGGGCTACAGTATCGAGGATCTGGCGGTGACGTGCGGTCTCGCCAATGAAGAGCTCATCGATATCGAAAGTGGCGCGGATATTGATCCAGCCAAGTTGAGGCGGATCGCTGCTGCTCTTCAGCTCCCGCCGTCAGCATTCCTGACGCTTTAGCCGATAAGAAAGTCTGGTCGGCCTTGTTTCCAGCAAGAGCCGACCAGCCGACATTTGTTCGCCCAATTATTGGCGAGCATTTTGGCGGTTATGCATTCTGATGATTTGCGAACTCCGCTGATTGCGACTGACGGCTCATACTTGCCGCATGTCGACTTTTTGCCTCAACGCAGCGCGCCGGCTTTTTACAATACAAATAATGCTTCCGAGGCCGCCGCGATCATGGTCGCCTCCCTAACCGGCGTACTCGCCGCTGACATCAGGGCATGTTCTCTTGATAATCCCAGCCGTATTGACATCGCTCACCTCGCGGCTATCATTCCATTATAACATTTAATGTTCCGTAATAACGGAATAAATAAGGGGATGATATCGTGCGAAACAAATTTGCCTTTCTTCTGGGAGCAGCTCTTCTCATCATGCCGTCGGCGCTTTTGGCGCAGGAAAAGGGCGGCGTGATCAATGTCGCAACGATCGGCGAGCCGCCGACCTTGGATCCGATGGCGTCGACGGCCGACTTGGTCGGCATCGTCTCGCAGCATATTTTCGAGACGCTTTTTACCTTCGACAAGAACTGGAAGGTGACGCCGCTTCTGGCTGAAAGCATGCCCGACATCAGCGCCGACGGCAAAACCTATACGATCAAGCTTCGCACCGGCGTCAAGTTCCACGACAATAGCGATATGACCTCGGAAGATGTCGTTGCCTCGCTCAATCGCTGGACCAAAATCGCCTCGCGCGGCAAGCAGACGGCGGCCATGATCGACAGCATCTCGGCGGTCGATCCCTCGACGGTCAAGATCGTGCTGAAGCAACCCTATGCGCCGCTTCTCTCGCTACTCGCCTTCAACAATTCGGCTGCGATCGTCATTCCAGCCAAGCATCAGGAAGACCCGATGACCGCCTTTGTCGGCACGGGTCCCTATATGCTGAAGGAGCGCAAGGCCGACCAATATATTCAGCTGGTGCGCTTCGATGGGTATAAGTCCCGCGGCGGCGAGGCCGATGGTTATGGCGGCGCTCGGCATCAATATCTCGATGAAATTCGTTTCGTGCCCGTTCCCGACGCCAACACCCGCGTCGAAGCTGCGGTTGCCGGTCAATATGATTATGTCGACTCGCTGCCGGTCGAATCCTTCGACCGCTTGAAAGGCTCGACGGCGTCCCAGCCGGTCATGCTGAAGCCCTTCGGTTTTCCGGTGTTTGTCTTCAACACCGCAAACGGCGTCACCAAGAATGTCGATATCCGCAAGGCGGTGCGCACCGCGCTTAGCATGGAGGATATGCTTGCCGCCGCCTTTGGCAGCACTGATTTTTATTCGCTCGATGCCGCCCTCTATCCCAAGACTTATGTCTGGAATACGGATGCCGGCACGAATGGCGCCTATAATGTCGCCGATCCTGAGGCCGCCGGGGCGCTGCTGAAGAAGGCGGGTTATAACGGCGAACCGCTGCGTATCCTCACCAGCCGCCAATATGAGTTCCACTACAAGATGGCGCAGGTTGCCGCCGAATATCTGAAGCAAGCCGGCTTCAATGTCGACATGCAGGTGGTCGATTGGGCAACACTCACGCAGCGCCGTGCCGATCCGAAGCTGTGGGACATCTACATCACTCACAGCCCCTTCCTGCCGGAGCCGGCTTTGATCGGGCAAATGTCGACAAGTTCGCCGGGCTGGTGGGACACGCCCGCCCGAAAGGCCGCAGTCGATGCTTTCAATTCTGCCGTTGATCCCGACAAGCGCCAGGCGGCGTGGGCTGATGTCCAGAAGGTGATCTACGACGAGGTGCCGCTGATCAAGATTGGCGACTTCAATGCGCTGGCTGCCAAATCGAACAAGCTCGAAGGGGTCGAGGCCGCGCCCTGGCCGTATTTCTGGAACGCGTCGATCAAGAAGTAGCAGCCATTAGGCTCGTCATTCCGGCCGCGATGAAAGCGGCCGGCGGATCGGACAAGACATGATACGCTATATTCTTCAGCGCCTCTTCGGCATGATCGTCGTGATGTTCCTGGTGGTGACGATCGTCTTCGTGATCGTACGCGTGACCCCTGGCGATCCGGCCGCAGTCATGCTCGGCCCCGATGCGACTGCGCAGGACATTGCCAGCCTCAGAGCCCGGCTCGGCCTCGATCAGCCGCTTGCCCTGCAATATCTTTATTACTTCGGTCAGCTCTTGCGCGGCGATCTCGGTCAGTCGATCTTTCTCAATGAGCCGGTGACTTCGGCGCTGGTCGAGCGCGCCGAGCCGACTTTCTTCCTGACCGTATTTTCGCTGATCATCGCCAGCATCATAGCCCTGCCGATCGGCATCTATTCCGCCTATCGTCGCGGCTCATTGTTTGATCAGGCGGCGACGGCGCTTGCCATGCTTGCGGCCAGCATCCCGAGTTTCTGGCTCGGCCTTATCCTCATTCAGTTCTTCGCCGTCCGCCACGGCATCTTTCCCGTCTCCGGATATGGCGGGCCTGGTTCGGCATTTGCGGATCGGATGTATCACCTGGCGCTGCCTTCGATCGTGCTCGGCGTCGTCTCCTCGGCGCTGATCCTGCGCTTCACGCGCGCCTCGATGCTGGATGTGCTTGGCGACGATTATATCCGCACCGCGCGGGCAAAAGGTCTCGTCGAACGCAAGGTCATTTTGAAGCATGCGCTGAAAAACGCGCTGATCCCGATCCTCACCGTCATCGGACTGACCGCCGCGGTGCTGATCTCCGGTGCGGTGGTGACCGAGACCATCTTCAGCCTACCCGGCATCGGCAATCTCGTTGTGTCCGCCGTGCTCAGGCGCGACTATCCGGTAATTCAGGGTGCGCTGCTCGTCATTGCCGGGCTCTACGTGCTGATCAATTTTGCGATCGATATGCTTTATCTGCTGGTCGATCCGAGGGTGCGCTACTGATGGCTGCGACATTGGACACCGCCGGCGCCGAGCGCCGCAAATTTGCAAGGCGTCTCTTCAAGCGCAAGACGGTGGTCCTCGGCGTTGCCGTGCTGACGATTTTCGTGCTGCTCGCCGTTTTTGCGCCGCTGATTGCGCCCTACGCGCCGGCCAAGCTATCCATCGTCAACAGGCTGAAGCCGCCGAGCTTCGTTCATCTCTTCGGCACCGATGAATTCGGCCGCGACGTCTTTACCCGCACCATCTATGCCGGCCGCCTGTCGTTGCTGGTCGGCGGAGCGGTCGTCGCGCTGGCGGCTGTCATCGGCGTCACGCTCGGCCTGCTCGCCGGCTTCTTCAAGCAATTGGATACGCCGATTGCCCGGCTGGTCGATGCGATGATGGCATTTCCCGACATCCTGTTGGCGATCGCGCTGGTCGCAGCCCTTGGGCCGTCCTTGGCGACGGTCATCGTCGCCCTCAGCATCGTCTACGCGCCGCGGCTCGCGCGTATCGTTCGCGCTTCGACCCTGGTCATCCGTGAGTTACCCTATGTGGAGGCGGCGCGCGCGCTTGGCGTTTCGACGCTGCACATCATGACGCGGCATGTGCTCAGAAACCTGCTGTCGCCGATCCTGGTGCAGGGCACCTTCCTGTTTGCCAACGCCATGCTCGCAGAAGCCGGCCTTTCCTTTCTCGGCCTTGGCGTGAGCCCGGATATTCCGACCTGGGGAACGATGATTGCCGCCGGCCGGCAATATCTCGATCAGGCCAATTGGATGACGCTCTTCCCAGGCTTCGCCATCATCCTATCCGTGCTGTCGCTGCAGATGGTCGGCGACGGATTGCGCGACATTCTCGATCCCAGACTTCGAAAGGACTTGTAGCTCATGTCTTCCGCATATGCACCGAAACGGCCGTTGCTGATTGCCAACGTCAAGCCGATGGCTTTCGAGCAGGTGACCCCCGGCAGCGTTGTCGACGTGCTGGTCGGCGCGGACGGGCGTATTGCCGAGGTCGGACCGTCGCTTGCAGTATCGGCCGACGTCGAAAGGATCGATGGCAAGGGCGCTTGGATATCGCCGGGCTGGATCGACCTGCACGTCCATATCTGGCATGGCGGAACCGATATTTCCCTGCGCCCATCCGAATGCGGCGTCGAACGCGGCGTGACGACGCTGGTCGATGCCGGCTCGGCCGGCGAAGCGAATTTCCATGGTTTCCGCGAATATATCATCGAGCCGGCGCGCGAACGCATCAAGGCGTTTCTCAATCTCGGCTCGATCGGTCTTGTTGCCTGCAATCGCGTCAGCGAATTGATCGACATTCGCTCGATCGATTTCGACCGCATGCTTCAGGTCTATGCCGACAACAGCGAGCATATTGTCGGCATCAAGGTGCGCGCGAGCCATGTCATCACCGGCTCCTGGGGAATTACGCCCGTCAAGCTCGGCAAGAAGATAGCCAAAATATTGAAGATTCCGATGATGGTGCATGTCGGCGAACCGCCGGCGCTTTATGAGGAAGTGCTCGAGGTTCTCGGACCCGGCGATATCGTGACGCACTGCTTCAACGGCAAGCCCGGCAGCAGCCTCATGGAGGATGAGGACCTCTTCGATCTCGCAGAGCGCTGCGCGGGCGAAGGCATCCGTCTGGATATCGGCCATGGCGGCGCGTCCTTCTCCTTCCGTGTCGCCGAGGCGGCCATCAAGCGCGGGCTCTTGCCATTCTCCATCTCCACCGATCTGCATAACCGGTCGTTGAATGTCCCGGTCTGGGATCTGGCAACGACGATGTCGAAGTTGCTGTCTGTCGGCATGCCCTTCGAGAAGGTGGTCGAAGCGGTCACGCATGCGCCGGCCTCGGCCATCAAGCTGCCGCTCATCAACCGGCTTGCGGTCGGCGAGCAGGCCGAATTCACGATCTTCGATCTTGTGGAGTCCGATATCGAGGCGGTGGATTCGATGGGCGATGCCGCCGTGCTGAAGCAGCTTTTCGAACCGCGTTACGCGGTCATCGGCGCTGAAGCCTTCGTTGCGAGCCGTTACATCCCGCGGGCGCGAAAACTGACGACCCATGGTCATGGCCATTAGCCGAGCATCGAATTTTATGATTGTACGACAGGAGTTTGTGTGAACCAGTCTTCAGCCACAGCCGAGAGCGCGTCGGGTTCGCCCTATGAGCGCCTCTCCACCCTCGGCATCGCGCTGCCGCCAGCGCCGCCGCCGATCGCCAATTTCGTGACGCATGTTCTCGAAGGCAACATGCTTTATTTGTCCGGCCAAGGTCCGCGGGAGGCCGACGGCACGATGCACTTCGGCAAGGTCGGCGCAGAGGTCGGCATCGAACAGGCTTACGGCCATGCGCGGCTGACGGGCATCAATCTGCTCGCCGTCATGCAGGATGCGCTCGGCGATCTGAAGCGCGTCAAGCGGGTGGTCAAGCTTTTGGGCATGGTCAATGCCACACCCGATTTCGCCGATCATCCGAGCGTGATCAATGGCTGCTCCGACCTGTTCATCGAAGTCTTCGGGGCGGCCGGCCAACATGCCCGCTCCGCCGTCGGCTTCGGCTCGTTGCCGGGCAATATCACGGTCGAGATCGAAGCGATCGTAGCGTTGCACGGCTGAGAGAAGAGAAGGACGTCAATGGCCGCGCCAGCCCATCAACCTCTCGATCTTTTCCGCCGAGCTTTGAACCTGAGCGACGTAATGGCCTTTGTCGGAAAAGGCTTTCTGCTCCGGCAGAACGATGGAGATGGTGGCAACGCATTGGCCATCGCGGTCGCACACGGGCGAAGCAATGCAGGCGACGGCATAATCGGACTCGCCTGCCTGGATCGAGAGGCGCGATTCCAGCGCTTTTGCCGCCGCCGTCGACAGCGTCACCGGATCGACATCGGCGCGGCCGGTCGGAGAGGTACGCGCGCAATGCCGGAAAAGCGCGATGCGTTCTTCTTCCGGCAGGTGGCCGACCAGCAGGCGGCCGGACGCCGTCCAGTTGAGCGGCACCCGCGTGCCGACGCGCGAGGCGACCTGGAAATGGCTTGGGCCGTCCGCCATGGCGAGAACGAGCATGTGGTCGCCGTCGCGGCCACAAACCTGAACGGTTTCCCCGGTTTGCCGGCAGAGATCATGCATTTCGTGGGTGGCGACGCTCATGAAATCGAGCGATCGGGCATAGGCGAGCCCGTAGTGGTAAAGACGGGCGCCGAGCCAAATCGTGCCATCGGCATTGCGGCTGAGAAGGTTCTTCTCAACGAGGTCGTCGACAATGACGTAGACGGTCGAGAGCGGTGCGCCGATTGCCTTGGCAACGGCATAGACACCACAGGGCGCGCCGGTTTCGTAGAGATAATCGATGACCTGCATTGCCCGATCGATGCCGCTGACGCGCGAGCGCCGCGATCCTTTGACGACATTGCCGTCATTTTCATTGGCCGCCTCGTTCTCGGAGTAGCCGATGCGTGATGTCTTTGCGTCCAAAAACCGAACTCCCGTTCAAATCGGTGGTTTATTACATAATTATGGCATAGCTGTCGATGGCTCGGTACTGCAAGCACTGGCCCGCAGCAAAAAAATCTGGAGATCCCATGCCGAATGAAAACATTCGTCCGTCCGTCGGACTTCGCCCCGTCATCAATGTCTCGGGCACGATGACGAGCCTTGGTGCATCGATCGTCGTTCCGCAGGCCATTGCGGCAATGGGCTCCATCCTGCCGCAATTCATCGAGATCAACGACCTGCAGCGCAAGGCAAGTGCGGTCATCGCGCGGCTGACCGGCGGCGAAGCGGGTTTCGTCACTGCTTCCTGCTCGGCCGGCATCAGCCTGGCAGTTGCCGCCGCCATTACCGGCAACGACCTTGCCGCGATCGAACGTCTTCCCGAGGTGCGCGGCGATAAAAACGAAGTCATCGTTCAGATGGGGCATGTGGTGAGCTACGGCGCACCGGTCGACCAGGCCGTGCGCCTTGCAGGTGGCAAGGTCGTGCTGATCGGCCAGGCCACCTCGACATACCGGCATCATCTCGAAGGCGCGATCACCGAAAATACGGCCGCCGCACTCTATGTCGTTTCGCATCATGTCGTGAATTACGGCATGCTGAGCCTCAAGGAATTTTGCGAGATCGCCCATGCCAAGGGCGTGCCCGTCATTGTCGATGCAGCTTCCGAATATGATCTGCGCATCTTCCTGGCACAGGGGGCGGATCTCGTTCTCTACTCCGGTCACAAATTCCTCGGCGGCCCGACCTCGGGCATCGTTGCAGGGCGCAAGGACATGGTTCGCAATACCTTCCTGCAAAATCTGGGCATCGGCCGCGGCATGAAAGTCGGCAAGGAAAGCATCTTCGGCGTGATGGCGGCGCTCCAAGCCTGGGAGACGCGCGACCATGCCGGCATCCGGGAGCGCGAGACCGGCTATCTCCATCTCTGGCGCGACCACTTCGACGGCCGTCCCGGCGTCAAGGCGGTGATCGAACCGGATCCGACCAACAATCCGCTCGATCGGCTGCGTCTCACCATCGATCCGCGCGAGGCCCACATTACAGCCTGGGATCTGGCCGATGCTTTGGCACGCGGAAATCCGCCGATTATTGTGCGCGACCACGAGGTGGAGCACAATTACTTCTATCTCGATCCCTGCAACCTACATCCCGGCGAGGAGGCAGTCGTGGCAGCCCGGATCGGCGAAGAGCTCGACAAGGCGCAAGCTTCGAACGAGATCATTGCGACGTCCCTGGAAGATCGCAGCCGTCGCCGCTTCGACGGTCTGTTGCGTTGGCCGGACTGAGGCGGTGAACAAGGGAATGACGATGGCCAGCAGAAACCAGACTTCAAAGCTCAAGGAGCCCGTGCTTTCGGTGGAGGGAATGACGACCTCCTTTCTGGTGGAGGGAGCCTGGAAGCCGGTGGTGCGTGACGTCTCTTTCACCGTAGTGCCGGGTGAGACCGTGGCGATCGTCGGCGAATCCGGTTCCGGCAAGAGCGTCACCTCGCTGTCGATCATGCGGCTTTTGCAGCAGGACATGAGCCGGATCACCGGCCGGATCATGCTCGGCGGGCGAGATATTCTGTCGCTGCCGGAAAGCGAAATGCGCAGGGTCCGCGGCAAGGACGTCGCGATGATCTTCCAGGAGCCGATGACCAGCCTCAATCCGCTCTTCACCATCGGCGACCAGATTTCCGAGGCGCTGCTCTGCCACGGCGAGATATCGAGAGCCGAAGCGAAGGCAGAGACGATCCGGCTTCTGGAGCGCGTGCGCATTCCCTCGGCCGCCTCGCGCTTCGATGAATATCCGCATCGTTTTTCCGGCGGCATGCGCCAGCGCGTGATGATCGCCATGGCGCTCGCCTCGCGCCCGAAGCTGCTGATCGCCGACGAGCCGACCACGGCGCTCGACGTCACCATCCAGGGCCAGATCCTCGATCTCATCAAGATGCTGCAGGAAGAGCAGGGAACATCCGTGCTGTTCATCACCCACGACATGGGCGTGGTCGCTGAAATCGCCGACCGCACCATCGTAATGTATCGCGGCGAGCAGGTGGAGACGGGGAAGACCAGCGAGATATTCTCCCGCGCCAAACATCCCTATACACGGGCGCTGCTTTTGGCGGTTCCTGTCCTCGGGTCGATGAAGGGGCGTGAGCGGCCCCTGCGGTTTCCAGTCGTCAACAGCGAGACCGGTCAGGCGGAGCCGCTGACCGAGGCTGCCGATACCGTTGCGGCCACGCAGCGGCCCGTGCTGCAGGTTAGGAACCTCTGCAAACGGTTCGACATTCATTCCGGCCTTTTCGGCAGGCTGCAGGGCAGGGTGCATGCGGTCGAAAACGTCTCTTTCGATCTTAGTGCCGGCGAGACGTTGTCGCTGGTCGGCGAATCCGGTTGCGGCAAGTCGACGACGGGCCGCGCCATCATGCGCCTGATCGAGCCGCAAAGCGGCTCGGTGCTTGTCGATGGCGAGGAGATGCTGTTCCTCGATCGCAAGGGTTTGCGCGATATGCGCCGCAAGGTGCAGATGATCTTCCAGGATCCCTTCGCCAGCCTCAATCCGCGCATGACGATCGGCGCTGCGGTTGCGGAGCCCTACCTCGAACACAAGATGGGAACGGCAAAACAAGCACCCGAGAAGGTTGCCGACCTCCTGGTGAAGGTCGGCCTCTCGCCGGATATGGCGACACGCTATCCGCACGAGTTTTCCGGTGGGCAGCGTCAGCGTATCTGCATCGCGCGGGCGCTGACCCTCGATCCGAAGGTGATCATCGCTGACGAAAGCGTCTCCGCCCTCGACGTTTCCATCAAGGCGCAGGTCATCAACCTGCTGCTCGACCTGCAGCAAAGCCTGAAGCTCGCCTTTCTGTTCATCTCGCATGACATGGCCGTCGTCGAGCGGGTCAGCCACCGCGTCGCGGTGATGTATCTCGGCGAAATCGTCGAGATCGGGCCGCGTCAGGCGGTGTTCGAAAACCCGCAGCACCCCTATACCAAGAAGCTGATGTCGGCAGTGCCCGTTCCGGATCCGGCACGGCGGAAATTTAAGCACGGCATTGCCGCCGACGAGCTGAAAAGCCCGATCCGGCCTCCGCACCACATCATGCAGCCGCTGAGTTACGTGGAGATTTCGCCCGGCCATCGGGTGGCTCGTTGACACCCGAAGCTTTGGCGCCTCCTGTCGTCATTGCAATGTCGCAGGCCGTCCTGGGATTAGCGGTTTCCGCCGATGATGTTATGGTTGCACGATGAGCCTTATCATGAGGGTATCCCATGGATTTTTCCCAGCAACCCCGACCGACCGAGCCGGGCATTCTGCAATTCATGGAGATCTGCGATTCCTTCTATCCGCCTGATGCCGTGTCAGCGTCCATAGAGCAGCAGCGGCAATGGTATGACGTACTTTGCAGCCGTTTCGACCGCCCGCTGCCCGACGGCATGCGCACGCAGGATGAAATGGCGATGGGGAGAATTCCGGTCAGGCGCTATCAGCCGCGGACGATCCGAACCTTGACATGCCTGCTCTATCTCCACGGCGGCGGCTTCGTGGTCGGTTCGCTCGAGAGCCATCATGCGATCTGCGCTGAGATCGCCGACCATGTCGGGACCGAGCTGGTGTCGGTCGATTATCGCCTGGTGCCCGAACATCGCTGGCCTGCACAGACAGATGATTGCTATGGCGTTCTGAAATCCTTGTTGGCCGAAGGAAAGACGGTCGTGCTCA
Organism: Rhizobium sp. BR 362; assembly: GCF_036528765.1. Taxonomy (NCBI): domain Bacteria; kingdom Pseudomonadati; phylum Pseudomonadota; class Alphaproteobacteria; order Hyphomicrobiales; family Rhizobiaceae; genus Rhizobium; species Rhizobium sp. BR 362. The sequence continues at coordinate 85,607 of NZ_JARWGH010000009.1, forward strand.
TCGGCGACAGCGCCGGCGGCAATCTGGCGGCGGGGCTCGCCGTTCGGGCAAAGGGTGAAGGGCTTTCAGGCATTGCCGGGCAGGTCCTGATCTATCCGACGCTCGGCGGAGATCTTGTTTCCGGTTCCTACGAGGAGATGGCGAATGCGCCGGGGCTGACGACCGCCGACGTCGGCTATTATCGCACCATGTTGCAAGCACCGGCTGGTGATCCCGTCGCCGAACCGCTTGCCTTATCATCGTTTGCCAACCTTCCGCCCGCCTTCATCACTGTCGCGCATTTCGATCCGCTGCGCGATGACGGCCGCAACTATGCGGCAAGGCTCGCCCAGGCGGGCGTCGAGGTCTGGTTTCGCGAAGAGCCGCAGATGGTGCATGCCTGGTTGCGCGCGCGGCATATGAGCGAGGGCGCGCGCGTTGGTTTTCGCGCCATATGCGAAGCAGCCGGCCGTTTTGCCGGATCGAACTGATCACATCAGATCGCGCGGGATACGCTTCTCTTCGAAGATTTTTTCGAAAATTTGCGTGTTGTCTTCGAAGGCGATGACGGACGCGCGGATGATCCATTCGGTTGCCGTGCAGGAAATCGTCGCCATCGCCACCGTGCGGACGTACCATCCCGGCCGCCGCATGTCGCATGTCCAGATAGAGGTCCCACTCATCGATAGCGGATCGTCCGGCGCGATGGACCAGACTTCTTCGCGAAGCTGGCGTGTGGAAAGGCCGGTACCCGGATGTTCAAAAAGGCCTGTGTCCTCGCGGATTTCATAATGGGTCTTGTTGGCGGAGAGATCGCGGACGACCTGACGCTTGGTCGCGGCCGGAGCGTGTTCGATATATTTCGGCAGCGGGTCGGGATTGTCCGGCTGCTTGATGTCGATGGTTTCATATGTTCCGAGCTTCGGCAGAGCGAAGCCAATTGAGGCGATATCGATCGTCAGCCCGGGATTTCCCGGCGGCGGCAGGATCATCGGCCAGTAGGCCGTCGAGAGCGAAAGAACGAGACGATGGCCTTTTCGGAAGCGATAGCCGCAGGCATCCAGTGTCAGCCTGATTGTCGTGCGTTCGCCCTTCGTCAGGGGCTTCGGCTCGGCATTGCCCTCACGATGGGCGAGATTGAGCACGCCGAAGGAGACCCGCGTCGCGGTGCCGTCGGGATGGAGATCGATAAGCCTGGCGCAAAGATTGGCCGTTTCGGCATCGCAGCGCAGGCAGAGAGTAACGACCGGACGGCCGAGATAATCATGGTCGGCTGATAGTGGTGTGGTCTGGAAGGTCAGCGAACCGGCATCGTCGAGACGCTGATCGATCGCCATTTCGGCATCGGGCTTCAAGGTGAAATATTCGCCCGAGGTCGTACCCGTATCGAGGGGCGAGCGTAGATGTACGGCGTGTTCCGGCGCGTGCGGGATCGGCATGCCCTCCATTAGCGTGCCGAACTGCTCGACATAGAAGCACTGCATGTCCGGCTTCTGCCAATCCTGCTTGGCGATCCAGAAGCCGGGATCGAATTCCCGGCGCGGCGCAGGCCGCACTGCGTCGAGAATATAGGCGCGCACCTGCGGTAAGTTCTCTGCAGCGTTCCTATCGCCGCGCAGCCAACGGTTCCACCAGGCGATCGCCTCGCCGTGAAAATCGGCGCGCGGTTTCGGCCAGGCAAAATGCGGATACTTGTGAACCCACGGACCGATCAGCGCTTTTGACTTGTCGCCGAGACCTTCGACAGCCATCAGCGGCGTGTTGCGATAGCCGTCCGCCCAGCCAGCAATGACAAGGGCGGGAATATCGACATCGGCGAAATTTTCGCAGATCGAACCATGCCGCCAGAAATCGTCGCGGCGCTGATGCTGCAGCCATTCCTCCATGAAGAAGGGTTCGTTCTCCAGGCGTTGCAGCCACATGTCCCGCCAGCGGTCGCCGACGATCTCTGGGTCGGGCGAGCGGGATTGATAACCGAGCATGGTCGCGGCCCAGGAAAGCTGCGCCGAAAGATGGCAGCCATTCTTATAGTGGATATCGTCATTATAGCGGTCGACCGTCGAAGCGATCGATATCACCGCTTTAAGCGCGGGCGGGCGAAGCGCCGCGACCTGCAAGCTGTTGAAACCGCCCCAGGAAATGCCCATCATGCCGACGGAGCCGTTCGACCAAGGCTGTGCCGCGATCCAGGCGGTCAGCTCGCAGGCATTGGCAAGCTCAAGCTCGGTATATTCGCCATCGATAACGCCGTCGGACTCGCCCGAGCCACGAATATCGACACGGACACCGGCGATGCCCGCGGCAGCAAATATCGGGTAAGTCGATTCATCGCGAGGGCTCGTTCCGTCGCGCTTGCGGTAAGGCAGGAATTCGAATACTGCCGGCACCGGATTGCTTTCCGCGCCGTCGGGCATCCAGATACGCGCCGCAAGGCGCGTGCCGTCCTTAAGGGTGATCCAGTGGTTTTCGATGGTGGTGAAGCTGCGGTCGGTCATGATCATATATCCCGAAGATTTCTAAGCATCGAACCACACCCGGCTGCCGATGTAGCCATTCGATATATCGTTGCCGATGTCGTCGACATATCCTTTCAACGTTTTCGAAGCGGCCATGAGATAGTCGTTGAAAACGGGCAGGATGAGACCACCATCATCTCGCACCATCAGGGCCAGATGGCGATAAAGTTCCTTGCGCTTGGACTCATCGAGCTCGGACCTTGCCTGCAGCACCATCTTGTCGAAGTCAGGCCGCTTGAAATGCGTGTCGTTCCATTCGGCAGTCGACAGATAAGAGGTGGAATAGCGCGAATCCTGTGTCGGGCGGCCGCCCCAGAAGGAGGCGCAGAAGGGCTGCTTGTTCCAAACATTGGTCCAGTAGCCATCTTCCGGTTCGCGCTTGACGTCGATCGTGATCCCGGCCTGGCGGGCGCTTTGCTGGAACAGGATCGCCGCATCCACGGCGCCCGGGAAGGCTGCGTCGGATGTACGCAACAGGATCGGACGGTCGAGACCCGATTTCTTGAAATGGAAGGCGGCCTTATCGGGGTCATATGGACGCTGCTCGATATCGGTTGGCGCGAGAGCGTAATTGGAATTGACCGGATAGTCGTTGCCGATCGTTCCGTAGCCGCCTAGTACCTTGTCGAGGATCGACTGGCGATCGACGGCATATTTCAGCGCAAGCCGGAGGTCGCTGTTATCGAAAGGTTCCGTGTCGCAATGCATCAGAAAACTATAGAAGCCCTTGCCGGCACTGCGGACGATGTCGACATTCGGCGCGCGCTTCAGCATCGCGACGGTCTTGGGGTCGACATTGTTGACGAAATGGACCTGACCGGAGGCAAGGGCGGCGATGCGGGCGGTGTTGTCGTTCATGACGAGTATTTCCACGCTGTCGACAAAGCCGCGATCGGCGCGCCAGTCTCTGGGGTTCTTCTCAAAGGAAGCACGAACGCCAGGTTCAAAGTTCTTCAGAATGTAAGGGCCGGTGCCGATGGCGGCCGCAGGCTTTTCGACGCCACCTTTCGGTTGGATGATCAGGTGGTAGTCGGTGAGAAGGAGCGGCAAATCCGCATTGCCTTCCGAAAGCGTCAGGACAAGATCGCCCGCCTTGTCTTCGATACCGGTGACCGAGGCCATCAGCCCCAGAGCACCGGACTGCGAATTCTTGTCAGCATGTCGCTTCAGCGTCGCGACGATGTCGGCGACGGTCATCTTGCCGCCGTCGTGAAACTGCACGTCGTTCCTGATCTTGAAGGTCCAGACGGATGCATCTGCTGATGGCGTCCAGGAAGTTGCCAGCGACGGTAAGGGAGCACCCGTCTTGGGGTCGGATTCGACAAGCGTATCGCCCCAGAGGCGGCCAATGACGAACAGGACGGAGGCGCTGTATGTTGCAGGATCGAGCGCATCGCTGGTGGCGCCGCCCTTGAGGCCAAGTTTCAAATGGCCGCCATGTTTGGCTTCCTGAGCACGGGCGTCACGCGGCATCAAGAAGCCCGCGGTAAGGCTCGGCAAAGCGCCCAAGGCAACGGCACCGCCGAGGAAGTGGCGGCGGCTGATTTTCAGCTGCGAAGATTGATCCTTTTGATGCGTCATTGCAGTTCCCTTTTTTCAGTTCTCTAAGGGGGAAACCTAGAGGTCGGGCCGGCTCACGCAATTTCGCGACTTGACGCTTCTTTAAGCGAGTTTACGCTAACGTCATCAAGACGGAGCTACCGATGACTCACCTGGTCGAGAACCTCAAGATTGCTTGTGCCACACAGCGTTCCATTTCGCATCTGTGCCGCGCGATCGATATTAATCGGCAGCAATTCAATCGATACATCAACGGTCAAACGAGGCCGTCGGCCCATAACCTTGCGCGCATTGCCAAATATTTCGATCTTGAGGCCGCGGACTTTGCTCTTACCCCCAAGCTCTTTCGGGAACGGCTTCGGCGACCGACCCTCGGTTTCAGCGAAACTTCGGAGCTTTTAAAGGCGTTTCCGGGAAATCTGACTGCCCTGAGACGCCATATTGGCTATTACCAGACCTACCATCGCTCGCCGTCTTGGCCTGGAATGGTCGTATGCTCCTGCAGCCGCCTTGTCGAGCAAGGTGGGCTGGTGCACGTCAAGTCAATGGAGCGCCTGCGGGACCCTGGAAATGGCATTCAGCAGTTTTCAAAATATGTGGGTTTGGCGGCGTTCTATCGGAACCGTGTATTCATCACCGAGCGCGTCATCGGCCCGAGCTCAATGTTGTCGCAAACGATCCTTCTACCATTCGACGAGTATCAACGTGTCTATTTGCGCGGCACGACAATGGGGGTCTCGTGGCGAAAGGAAAATCTTCCCTATGCTTCGCGGATGATCTGGCGTCATGTCGGTGCCGAGCCCGACTTGCGTGAACTTCTCTCGCGCTGCGGGCCGTTGCCGTTGTCGTCACGCCAGCTGCCGCCGACGGTACGCTCATTCCTCGCAGATCCATCCGCGGAAGTGTACGTGGTGCCGGCAGAGTATTGACGGCACCGATCTTGCGACAAAGCCGTCAGATCCAAATGAGTACCCGAAGATTTCGAGCCTTCAATTCCCGGCGCTCTCCATCTTTCTCGTAGTCAGCACACGCTCCAGCCAGCCGATCTCCATTTCCGGCACTGATTTCAACAGAAGGTCCGTGTAGTCGTCGAAAGGCGGCGAAAGCACCTTCGATTTCGGCCCGAAGCGCACAAGCCTGCCGCGATGCATGACCGCGACGCTATCGGCGATGGCGCGCACGATGGCGATATCATGCGTGATGAAGATGTAGGAGAGCTGAGATTCCTCCTGGAGCCGCATCAGCAGTTTCAGAATGCCTTCCGCAACGAGCGGATCGAGCGCCGAGGTGGGCTCATCGCAGAGGATGAGTTCCGGCTTGGCGGCAAGGGCACGCGCAATCGCCACACGCTGCTTCTGGCCTCCGGAAAGCTCCGCCGGGTAACGGTCGATGAAACCATTGCCCATTTCGATTTGCTCGAGCAGTTCTTTTACCCGCGTCGTCTTTGCCGCCCCGCGCAGGCCGTAATAGAAAGTAAGAGGACGGCCGATGATGTCGCGCACGGTCTGGCGCGGGTTCATGGCGGTATCGGCCATCTGGTAGATCAGTTGAATGCGCCGCAGCTCGTTGCGCGAGCGGTTTCTAAGTGCTGGGGTCAGCGGTTTGCTGTCGAAAGAAATCCCGCCATCGCTGGGCGGCAAGAGTCCGGTGATGACGCGCGCAAGCGTCGACTTGCCGGAGCCGGATTCGCCAACGATCGCGAGAGTCTGCCCTTTGGGAACATGTAGCGAAACATCGTGCAAGACCTTGAAGCCATTCGAATATTCAGCGCTAACGTGCTCGACTTTCAAAAGCGTGTTGGATTGATCCACCGCTTCTTCCCGTGCCGTCTGGCGAACATTGACGAGCGCGCGGGTATAGTCTTCCCGTGGCGCCTCGATGATCTGCTGCACAGGGCCGTATTCCACCTTTTTGCCGTGCCGCAGCACCATGATGTCGTCGGAGATCTGCGCGACGACCGCAAGGTCGTGCGTGATGTAGAGTGCTGCCGTATGGGTCTCCTCGATGGCATGCTTGATCGCCGCCAGGACGTCGATCTGCGTCGTCACGTCGAGTGCGGTGGTCGGCTCGTCGAAGACGATCAGCTCAGGATTGGAGCAAAGCGCCATCGCCGTCATCGCACGCTGAAGCTGGCCGCCCGAGACTTGGTGCGGAAAGCGGTCGCCGAAGGTTTCGGGGTTGGGCAGACCAAGGACCCGGAAGAGGTAAAGCGCGCGCTTCTTCGCCTCGTCCTTCGTCATCAAGCCGTGCTTGACGGAAGCTTCGATCACTTGCTCGCCGAGCTTATGGGCGGGATTGAACGCCGCTGCAGCCGATTGTGCGACGTAGCAGACGCGCGCACCGCGAATTCTGCGGATGCCGGCTTTTCCGAGCGGAAGAATATCGACGCCATCGAGCAGCACCGTGCCGCCGGTGATTTCCGCGCCGCCGCGGCCATAGGCCAGCGCCGAGAGACCGATGGTGGACTTGCCGGCACCGGACTCGCCGATCAGGCCGAGCACCTTGCCCTTTTTGAGATCGAAGGACACGCCGTTGACGATCGTGACCCGCTTCGGGGGCTCGCCGGGCGGATAGCTGGTGGCTTCGATCTTGAGATCGCGAACGGAAAGAAGCTCAGGCATCGCCACGTCCTCCCTTGAGGCTGGAGGTGCGCTTCAAGAGCCAGTCGACCACCAGATTGACACAGACTGCGAGCGCCGCGATCGCGGAGCCCGGCACGAGGGCGGCGGAAATGCCGAAGATGATGCCGTCCTTATTGTCCTTCACCATGCCGCCCCAATCGGCGGACGGCGGCTGGATGCCGAGTCCGAGGAAGGAGAGCGTCGACAGAAACAGGATCGAAAAGGCAAAACGCAAGCCGAACTCCGCCAGCAATGGCGAGAGCGTGTTCGGCAGGATTTCGCGGAAGATGATCCAGACCTTGCCTTCGCCGCGCAGTTTGGCGGCTTCCACGAATTCCATGACGGCCACATCCAGCGCGACGGCACGGCCGAGGCGGTAGACGCGCGTCGAATCAAGGATTGCCATGACGAGGATGAGCACGACGAGATTCTGTGGCAGCACCGCCAATACAACGAGCGCGAAGATCAAGGTCGGGATCGACATCATCAGGTCGTTGAAGCGCGAGAAGGCCGTGTCGATCAATCCGCGTGAGACGGCGGCAGTGAAGCTCAGGATGATGCCGAGCGAAAACGAAATGATCGTCGCCGCCAGCGCCACGAACAGCGTGGTGCGGGCGCCGTAGATCAGCCGCGAAAGGATATCGCGGCCGAGATTGTCGAGACCGAAGAAGAACTGTGCGTCGGCCGGCTGCCAGACGTTGCCGACGACGTCGGTTTCGCCGTAGGGCGCGATCAGGGGCGCAAAGATCGCACAGACGAAGGCGAGCAATATGCCGATGATGCCGACCCAGGCGGTGATGGGGATGTCTCTCAATCTCATCGCGGATGCCTCAGACGCGGGTTGGCGACGATCGCCAGGATATCGGCAACCATGTTGAGCAGGATGTAGACGGCGGCGAAGATCAGTCCGCAGGCTTGGACCACCGGCATGTCGCGCACGGTAACGGCGTCGACCATGTACTGGCCCATGCCGGGATAGACGAACACCACTTCGACGACGACGACGCCAACGATAAGATAGGCGAGGTTCAGCGCCACGACGTTGATGATCGGCGCCAGCGCGTTGGGGGCGGCATGTTTGACGATCGCGCGAAAGGCGCTAAGGCCCTTCAATTCCGCCGTTTCCATATAGGCGGATGACATTACCGACAGGATCGCGGCCCGCGTCATGCGCATCATGTGAGCTAGAACGACGAGCACCAGCGTTGCCGTCGGCAGGGCGATGGCCTTCAGCCGGTCGACAAAGGCCATGCCGTCATAGACGGTCGCTGGAAATGTCGCGATCCCGAATTTCACTGCGAAAAACAGGATGAGCAGGTAACCGATGAAGAATTCCGGCAGCGAGATCGCCGCCAGCGAGATCACGTTGATGATCTTGTCAGGCAGACGGTTTCGGAAATGCACGGCTAGCATCCCGAGCCCGACGGCGAGCGGCACCGAGATCACTGCGGCGCAGGCGGCAAGAAAAAGCGAGTTACCGAGACGCTTGCCGATCTGCTCGCTGACGGAATTTTTGCTGGCCCAGGATGTACCGAAATCCCCACGAACGGCGTTGCCGAGCCATTCGACGTAACGGGTGGTGACAGGCCGATTGAGGCCGAGTTCGGTGCGGATATTGGCGACGGCCTGCGGTGTTGCCGACTGGCCGAGATAGGTCGTGGCGAAATCGCCCGGCAAGGCTTCGAGGCCGCCGAATATCAGGACCGAGACCGCGAAAAGCAGCACGAGGCTGAGCAAGAAGCGCTCGATAATGAGGGACAGCAGCGGAAAGCGCTGCTTGAACCGCAATCCGGGCAGGACTGTGCTGGGTTGTATATTGGACATGGCTGATGCCTCGCGCTGAAACGTCAGGAGGACCGCGAAGATTTTCCGCGATCCCGGCTCCGTTAGAGATGAGGGCGTTTCCGCCCTGCTTCAGGCATCAGCTCTCCAGCCAGACTCGGGTCGCGACGTAGCCGTTCGACATGTCGTTGCCAATATCGTGAACATATCCCTTCACCTGCTTGGTGGAGGCGTTCACGAAGTCGTTGAACATCGGGAGAATGACACCGCCCTCGTCCCGGACCATCATCGCCATGGTGCGATAAAGCTCCTTGCGCTTGGCTTCGTCGAGTTCGGCGCGGGCTTCGAGGAGAAGCTTGTCGAAGTCCGGACGCTTGAAGCGGGTATCGTTCCAATCGGCCGTCGAGAGATAGGCGGTGGAATACATCTGATCCTGCGTCGGCCGGCCGCCCCAGTAGGAGGTGGAGAAAGGCTGAACATTCCAGACGTTGGTCCAGTAGCCGTCGCCCGGCTCGCGCTTAACCTCGATGTTGATGCCGGCCTTCTTGCAGCTTTCCTGGTAAAGAACGGCGGCGTCGACGGCGCCGGGGAAGGCGACTTCCGAGGTGCGCAGCAGTACGGCGCCGCTATGGCCGGACTTCTTGTAGTGGAAGGCAGCCTTGTCGGGATCGTAGGTACGCTGCTCGATGCCTTCGGGGAAGAGGGCATAGGTGCTGTTGATCGGGAAGTCATTGCCGACCTTGCCATAGCCGCCGAGGATCTTCTTCACCATGGTTTCACGATCCATCGCATATTTCAGCGCCAGGCGAAGATCGTTATTGTCGAACGGCGCCTTATCGCAATGCATGATGAACACGTAGTGCCCGCGGCCGGCGGTCGACAGGATTTCGACATTGGGTGCGCGCTTCAACAGGTCCACGGTCTTCGGGTCGACGCGGTTGATATAGTGCACCTGGCCGGACGACAGTGCAGCAATACGCGCGGTCGCATCGTTCATGCCGATGATTTCGACGGTATCGACGTAACCGCGATCGGTACGCCAATCGTCCTTGTTCTTCTCGAACGTCGCGCGTACGCCGGGCTCGAAACTGACGAGCTTATAGGGACCGGTACCGATCGAGGCGAGGGGATCGTCATTGCCGCCATTCGGCTGGATGACGAGATGGTAGTCTGAGAGCAGCAACGGCATGTCGGCGTTGCCTTCGGTCAGGGTCAAGATGAGGTTGTCGCCGTCGGCCTTGATGTCCTTGATCGATTTCATGACGCCCAGCGCGCCAGATTCGGACTTGCTGTCCGTGTGCCGCTTTAGCGTGGCAACGACGTCTTCGATGGTCAGATCCTTGCCGTTGTGGAACTTGACACCTTTGCGGATCTTGAAGGTCCAAGTAACGGCGTCCTTCGAGGGTTCCCAGGATTCGGCGAGCGCCGGCACGGCAGCACCGGTCAGCGGATGGGATTCGACTAGCATGTCGCCCCAGCAACGGCCGACGCAGAACATGAACTGCGACAGGAATTTTGCCGGGTCCTTAGAGTCGGTGGCGGCACCGCCTTCAAGTCCGAGTTTCAGATGCCCACCGCGTTTCGGTTCCGCTGCCATCGCGCTTTCGGTAAAAAGCTGGTCGGCAAGTGCCAATGTCATGCCGGCCGCCATGGCGCGTCCCATGAATTCGCGACGGCTCAGACCGCCCGAGGTCACACGGCTTGCCAAATGCTTCGTGTAGTCGTTCATTCCCCTGTTCCTTCTTCTTGGTGCGTTGACAGAACTTTTGGGCAAGGCTTCGGATGCGGTTTCCTCTCCGCTGGAAGCTTGCCCGCAATCATGCAAGAAAATAATGCGGTTGTCGCCGCTTTCTCACTTTCCTTTCCAGATTGGGCTTCGCTTCTCCGCAAATGCCCTTGCGCCTTCCAATTGATCCTCGCTCGAATAGAGGGCGTCGACGGTCGCAAACTGCCGTTTGGTGATCTTGTTCATGGCAGTTTGAAACGTCATCCCCTCTGCCTCGCGGACAATTTCCTTGATGGCAGCGTAGACGAGCGGCGGGCCGCTTTCGAGAAGCTCGGCAAGTTGCCATGCTCGGTCCATCAATCGGTCCGCAGCAACGACTTCATTGACGAAACCCCAACGATGAGCCTCGGCGACGTCGAGCCAGCGGCCTGTCAGGAGCATGTCCATGGCAATATGATAGGGAATGCGCTTCGGCAATTTGATCGATGCGGCGTCTGCGACAGTCCCAGAGCGGATCTCCGGAAGGGCGAAGGTCGCATGCTCGGCGGCGATGATCAGATCGGCGGAAAGAGCAATCTCGAGGCCGCCGCCGCAACAGATGCCGTTGACGGCACAAATCACCGGCTTGTTGAGATCGCGAAGTTCCTGCAGGCCGCCGAAACCGCCGACGCCATAGTCGCCATCCACCGCATCGCCGGTGGCAGCCGCCTTCAAATCCCAACCGGCCGAAAAAAACTTCTCGCCGGCACCTGAAACGATCGCGACGCGCAGATCGCGATCGTCACGGAAATTACGGAAGATCAGGCCCATGTCGCGGCTTGTCGCAAGGTCGATGGCGTTTGCTTTCGGCCGGTCGATGATGACCTCCAAAATACCGTTATCACGCCTGGTGCGAATGGGGCTTTGCAACTTCCCTTATCTCCTCAGCCGGATGAGGGCGTCTGCGGCAACGACGCCACGATTTTCAGGCAGAACCATCAATGGATTAATGTCCAGTTCCTCAAGCCGCGCAGCATTTTTTACGACATATTCTGCCGCTGATAGGATGGGGTCGGCAACTGTCTCGAGGCTGGTCTTCGCTCCGCCGCGATAGCCTTCGATCAATTTCCTGACTCTCAGCCGCGAAATGGCTTCCAGCACCTCTTCCTTTGTTGCCGGAAGAGGTAAAATGACAGAATCTTCAAGCAATTCCACCAGAATTCCACCCGCGCCGATCGTCAATGTCAATCCGACGACGGGATCGCGAACGGCGCCCACGATCAACTCCGCGACAGGGCGCTCGATCATGCGTTCGACCAAATATCCGGAGGCGGCGGAGGCCATCCGCTCCGCCGCGTTTCGTACCGCCTCTACATCCCAGAGGTTGAGTACGACGGCTCCAACTTCGGACTTGTGTTCGACGCCCAAAGCCTTCAGCGCGACGGGAAAGCCAAGGCGTTGCGCCTGCTCGGCGGCGTCGGTCGGACTGGATGCCGTTGCCCCCAATGGAACGGTGAGACCGGCCGCGGACAACTCCGCCTTAGCAACCGCCTCGCTTAGGGTTTCGATTTCGCCCGCGGTCGCAGGTATGTCGAGCAACGGCAGTGGCGACTGAGCAGGCCAGGCCGCACCGATGCGGCTTGCAACTTCCGCCGCGGCAATGGTTTCGCTGATGCCGCAGAGCGGCACGATGCCATCCGAGATGAGCTGCGAGGCAATCGCCTCCGGCATGTTTTCAGACAGCGTCGCCAGGATGCCCGCACGGGCGCCGGTAAGCTTTGCCGCAGCTCCGACCGCAGCAATCGTCGTCATCCAGTCCGCCGCATCGCACCGATCGTCCCGGGGAAAATCGAGGACGATCAGATTGAGTGCGTAGTCGCCTTGGAACATGGCGGTGAAGGCCTCCGATTGGCGGGAAAGATCGCCCCAAACGAAGGTGTGATAGTCGAGAGGATTCGAGAGCGTGACCATTTCGCCGAGACTGCGCCGCAAGGCGGGCAATTGCTCCGCTTTCAGGCCACGGAAATCCACCGCTCGACCGATCGCGGCATCGGCCATCAGCGAAGCCTCGCCGCCGGAACAGCTCATAGAAGAAATCGCATTGCTTTTAAGCGGGCCGGTCACGTGCAGTAGTTTCAACGTTTCGATGAGTTCCGGCAGCGTCGCCACCCGGCCGATACCGAGACGGGCGAGAACCGCATCGGCAACGGCGTCGCTGCCGGAAAGGGATGCCGTATGCGAAACGGCGGCGCGCTGCGCCTGCTCGGATTTGCCGACCTTCAGGGCAACGACGGGTTTTCGCAGTTCCCTCGCGCGCATCGCAAGCTTTTGCAGCGTCTGAATATTGCCGAACCCCTCGATATGCAGGCCGATTGCCGTAACGCGGGGATCTTCCAGGACGGCGAGGGCGAGATCCGATAGTCCGATCTGCGCCTGGTTGCCTGCCGTCATCAGATAGCTGATCGGCAGGCCGCGCCTTTGCATGGAAAGATTGATGGCGATGTTGGAGGATTGGGTGAGAATGGCAACGCCACGTTCCACCCGCACCATGCCGTGCTGGTCTGGCCAGAGCAGGGCGCCATCCAAACCGTTGATTATCCCGTAACAATTCGGCCCGATGATCGGCATGTCGCCGGCTGCATTGACCAAAGCCTCCTGCAGCGCGACGCCATCGGCCAGTTCAGCGACGGCTTCGCTGAAGCCGGACGCGTAGCAGACGGCGCCGCCGGCGCCTCTGGCCGAGAGTGCGCGCACGATATCAATGGTCAGCATCCGGTTGACGCCGACGAAGGCGGCATCCGGTGCTGAGGGTAGGTCTTCCACCGATCGATAGCAGCGGCGCCCGAGCACGGTATCGAGCGTCGGATGCACGGGCCAGATATCTCCCGCAAAACCCATGCGATCGCATTGTTCGATGACCCGGCGCGCCTCACGGCCGCCGAAGACGGCGATCGTTTGCGGTCTGATCAGGCGATCGAGCGGGCGTTGCATCATCCGATCATGCTCCGAATGGTCGCAGCAGATCGCGGCTGATGATGTGCCGCTGGATTTCGGAGGTTCCATCCCAGATGCGTTCGACGCGGGCATCGCGCCAGAAGCGGGCGAGCGGCAGATCGTCCATCAATCCCATGCCGCCGAAAATCTGGATCGCCTCATCGGTGACGCGGGCAAGCATTTCCGAGGCGTAGAGCTTGGCCGATGCGATTTCGCGATTGGCCGGAAGACCGGCATCGAGCCGCCAGGCGGCGGAGAGGGTCAGCAGATCGGCGGCGTCGATCTCAGTGATCATGTCGGCGAGCTTGAACGACACGCCCTGGTTGGCGCCGATCGGCCGGCCAAACTGCTTGCGTTCCGCCGCATAGGGCAGGGCCAAGTCGAAGACGCGGCGAGCGCGCCCCACACAGCTCGCGGCGACCGTCAGACGCGTGCCGTAGAGCCATTCATTGGCAATATCGAAGCCGCGATGCACCTCGCCGAGCACCTGGGACTTGGGCAGACGGCAATCCGTGAAGCTCAGAATGACGTTGTGATAACCGCGATGGGAAACCGAGTCATAGCCTTTGAGGATTTCGAACCCCGGCGTGCCGCGATCGACCAGAAAAGCCGTGATCTTCTTCTTGGTGCCCTTCGCCGTTTCCTCTTCGCCGGTCGCGGCAAAGACGATGACGAAATCGGCGATATCGGCATGGGAGATGAAATGCTTGGTACCGTTCAGAACGAAATCGTCGCCATCCTGCCGCGCCGCGCATTTCATGCCGCGCATGTCGGAGCCGGCATCGGGTTCGGTAATGGCGAGCGCATCGATCTTCTCGCCGCGTACCGCGGGCAGGAGATATCGTTCGCGCTGCTCGCCTTCGCAGGCCATCAGAATTCCGGAAGGGCGGCCGAAGAAGACGGTGAGCCCCATCGAGCCGCGGCCGAGCTCACGCTCGACAAGCGTGAAGGTCACGTGGTCGAGGCCGGCACCGCCGATCTCCTCGGGAAAATTGCAGGCATAGAAGCCGAGGTCGATGCATTTGCGCCGGATTTCTTGGCCAAGCTCCGGCGCCACGATGCCGGTGCGCTCGACCTCGTTCTCATGCGGATAGATCTCCGTCTCGACGAAATCGCGGACCGTCTTGACGATCATCTCCTGTTCTTCGTCGAGCCCGAAATTCATGACCGCTTCCTCCTAGCGTTTTTGTCCGACATGACGCCCGACACCTTCCGGCATCGGCAGTTCCGCATGGGCCGCGGCAATCGGCCTTATCTTGCTCAGCACCTCCTCCGGTGCGGGAGCGGCTTTTCCGGCCTTGGCATCGACATGCAGCAGCATCTGTTCGGCGGTGGCGATCGCTTCGCTGCTTGCCGTGTCGTAGATCGTGTGGAAGACATGCAGCCGCTTCTCGTCGGAGCCGAGGATCTGCGCGGTCGAATGGATGGCCTGGCCGAGCTTCGCTTCACCGAGATGACGAATATGCGTCTCCACGGTGTAATAGCTGTGACCGCCTTCGACATAGGCGAAGTCGACGCCGATCAGGCGCAGCAGCGCGTCGGATGTGTCGCCAAACACCTGCAGGTAGCGGTGTTCGGTCATATGGCCGTTATAATCCACCCATGCCGGGCTGACCTTGGTTTCGATCAGCCGCAGCGGCTGTGCGATATCCGCCAGCTTCTTGTCATTGCCGGCGGACGCCCAGAGGTCTTGCTCGAAATCTTTAAGCAGCTTGCCGGCACCCCAGCCCTTGCCGCCATGGCTGCCCTTCAGCGTCTGCAGGATGCCTACGAGATTTTCGTCGCGAATGCGCTCCAGCTCACGGATCGACAGGCCATCCGCCTGCTCGTCCGACTGTTGGCCGATCTTTTCGACAAGCGCATCATCGAGATCGACGACATCCATCAGCTTTGTCCAGTTCCATTTGAGGGCCGGGCCGAATTGCGCAAGGAAGTGCCGCATGCCCGCTTCGCCGCCGGCAATGCGATAGGTCTGGAAAAGGCCCATCTGCGCCCAGCGCAGGCCGAAGGAATAGCGAATGACGTCATCCAGCGTCTCGACGGTGCAGATATCGTCCTTGATCAGCCAGAGCGCCTCGCGCCACAAAGCTTCCAGCAGGCGATCGCCGACGAAAGCTTCGATTTCCTTGGCGATATGCACGCCCTTCATGCCGATCGGCGGCAGCCGCTGCATGGCGGCCTCGATTATCGCCTTGGAGGTCTTTTCGCCCCCGACGATTTCGACGAGCGGCAACAGATAGACGGGGTTATAGGGATGGGCGACGAAGAGGCGTTCGGGGTGATGCATATCGCGCTGCAGATCGGTCGGCAGCAGCCCCGAAGTGGAGGAGCCGATCAGGGCATCCGGCCTTGCCACCGCATCGATCTGCGTCAGGACTTTACGCTTGAGATCCAGCCGTTCGGGCACGCTTTCCTGGATCCAGTCGGCATCGCCGACGGCCGCTTCAAGCGTGTCCCTGAATGTCAGCTTGCCGCGCGGCGGAAGCGGTGCGCCGGTCAGCATCGCATAGGCCTTTTCGGCGTTCGCAAGCACTTCGCCGACGATGCGGCTGGCTTCCGGATGCGGGTCGAAGACATCGACGTCGATGCCGGCCAGCAGGAAACGGGCGATCCATCCGCCGCCGATGACGCCGCCGCCGATGCAGGCTGCCTTGTTAATCCTGGTCATCGGGGCCTCAGCGCTTCGTCAGCTTCAATTTCTTGCGGACATCCTCGGGGCCGATGATGCGCGCGCCCATGCCTTCGACGACCTGCACCGCCTTTTCGACGAGCTGGGCGTTGGTGGCGAGCATGCCCTTCCCGGCATAGAGATTGTCCTCCAGGCCGACGCGGACATTGCCCCCGGCAAGGACAGCTGCCGCCGGATAGGCCATGGCGTTGCGGCCGATGGAAAAGGCAGAGAAGCTCCAGCTCGAGGGAACGTTGTTGACCATCGCCATGAAGGTGTTGAGGTCGTCGGGCGCCCCCCAGGGGATGCCCATGCAGAGCTGGATGAGGACGGGATGCTCAATAAGACCCTCCTCGGCAAGCTGTTTGGCAAACCAGAGATGGCCGGTGTCGAAGGCTTCGATCTCGGGACGCACGCCGAGGTCGGTCATCTTCTTCGCCATCGCCCGCAGCATGGCCGGCGTATTGGTCATCACATAGTCGCCGAGACTGAAATTCATCGTGCCGCAATCGAGCGTGCAGATTTCCGGCAGGCATTCGGCGACATGGCTGACGCGTTCCGTCGCACCGGCCATGTCGGTACCCCGCTCGTTGAGGGGCAGGGGCCTTTCAACATCGCCGAAGATCAAGTCGCCGCCCATGCCGGCGGTCAAATTCAGCACCACGTCGATATCGGCCGAACGGATGCGATCCGTGACTTCCTTGTAGAGATCGTTGCGACGGCTGGCGGCGCCGGTTTCCGGATCGCGGACATGGCAGTGCACTACTGCCGCCCCAGCCTTGGCCGCATCGATCGCCGATTCAGCGATCTGCTTGGGAGTGATCGGAACGTGGCTGGATTTCGAAACCGTATCGCCGGCGCCGGTGACGGCACAGGTGATGAAGACATCGCGGTTCATAGCAAGAGGCATTTTTGTTCTCCCTCGTATTGAGGACATTACGAGGCAAGCAGCGGCTTCATGCTTTGCATTATCGGAAATAGACGATACATTATCGGAAATACTGGAGGATGCCTGTGCTCACTTCATCCGACACGCCGCTCGACATCGATCTGCTGGTGCTTCCGGAAACGAACCTCATCCTGATCGCTTCGGTGATCGAACCGCTGCGCGGGGCGAATCGCATTTCCGGAGCGGAGCTTTATCGCTGGCGCCTCTTCACGCCGGACGGTTCACCGGCCGAAACGACCAGCCACATCCCCGTACCCGCATCCTGCAGTTTTCGACCGAGCTCGGACACGGCGCCGCTTTTCGTGCTCGCCAGCTATAATTGGCGGCGCAGCGCGACGCAGGCGTTGAAAATGCAACTGTCGCAAACCGCGCGCTACCGTTCGATGATCGCCGGCATCGAATCCGGCAGTTGGCTGCTTGCCGAGGCGAGCCTTCTCGACAACGTTTCGGCGGCTGTCCATTGGGAGGATTTCGATGATTTCGAGCTGGCCTATCCGCAGGTTCGTGCCGTCAAGGATCGTTTCGTGATCGACGGCAAGCGCATTACCACAGCCGGTTCACTGCCCACCGTCGACCTGATGCTGGAGATCATCAGGCGGCGGCAGGGCTATTCGCTTGCGCTCGAAGTCAGCCGGCTTTTCATCTATGAGCCGGCCAATATGCAGAATGTGGCAGAGCTTTCGCCGTCCACCGCCGGCTTGCGCATGCGCGACCCGCGTGTTGCACAGGCTATACGGCTGATGGAAGAAAACATCGAGCAACCGCTGGTGCTGACGCGCCTTGCGCGACGCATCGGCGTCAGCGCCCGTCATCTCCAGGCGCTCTTTCAGGAAAGCATCGGCGCGCCTCCGCATGTGCATTATCTCGCTCTTCGGCTCAACGCCGCGCGACGCAAGGTAATCGAGACCAAGGAGTCTTTCGCGGAGATTGCCGCAGCAACCGGTTTCAACTCCGCTTCGGCATTTTCCCGCAGCTATCGCGCCAGTTTTTCCGAAAGCCCTTCCGGCACGCGGCGGCGGCTGCGCGGGCGCTCTATGGCTGCAGCAGAGCAGACATAGGCTGGAAGGCTTCACGCACCATTTCCGCGAGCTCCTGGATCGCCTCGCTGGAATGATAGGGATTGCGGCGAAGCACGACGCGCGAGGAATCGACCGGCGGAAAACCGTCATCGCTCGTGAGTTCCCGGCAACCATGCGGGATGTTGCTGCGGGACAATGTGGTGACGGCAAGGCCCGCTGAGACGGCGTTTTTCAGGCCGGAACTGGTATCGGCAATGAAGGCGACGCGGTAGGGCCGCGCCTGCTGCTCCAGGGAACGCAGTGCAAAATCACGCGCCCAGGTCGAATTCCGGTATGTCGCGACGGGTAGCGGTGTTGCGTCGTGCAGGCGGTGCACCAAAGACGTCACCCAGACTGTCGGGTCGATGCAGAGCACCTCGCCCGTGGTCTGCTTGCTCCAGTCGAAGACCACGGCAAGATCGAGTTCGTCCTTTTCCAGCGCGGCAAGATTTCGAGCCGTGTAGTCGCAGGAAACGGTGACTTCGACGGCAGGGTGCCGGACAGCGAAGGCGGCAAGGGCGGCCGGCAGGACGGTCTGGCTGTATTCTTCCGGAATTCCTATCCGGACAGGCCCGTTCAGCGGCTTGGTGCGGATCGTCGCGGCCGCCTCGTTCAACAGATCGATGATCCGTCGAGCATAGGGAAGCAACTGATTTCCGGACCTGGTCAGCACGACGCCGCGTGCGCTTCTTTCGAAAAGCGCCTCGCCGACAATTTCCTCCAGACGTTTGATCTGGGCGCTGACGGCCGATTGCGTGCGGCCGATGCGTTGCGCGGCAACGGAAAAATTCAACGTCTCGCTAATGACGAGAAACGTCCGCAGCAAATCGCTTTCGATGGGTTCACGCATAGGGAAGCCACAAAAATTTCCGATAGCACTTATCTCTACTATTCGTTTGTCTGATGTCAAATATCGGCGCACACAGGTATGACCCGTTCAGGTGCATCGTTCCGAGATACCGCACATGACCATTCAGATCCCGGCCCGGTTCTTCTCCGCCAATGAGTACGAAAAGGGTGTCGCTCTCGTCGTTGCGGCAACGCTCGCCTGGAGCGCCAGCGGCATCTATACGCGGCTGCTCACCGCGGACATTTGGACGGCAATCGCTTGGCGATCTTTGTTCGGTGGATTGTTCCTGCTGATCCCAAGCTTCTTTCTCGAAGGGGGATTCTCGCGCCGCCAGTGGAGCTCGATCTTTCACCCGTCGGGTCTCGCGATGATCGCCTGCCAGACCTTCAGCCAAGCCTGTTTCCTCGGCGCCCTCTACATGACCACGGTTGCGAACGTGACCATGATCTACGCGACGGCGCCTTTCATCGCCGCCTTGCTCGGCTGGGTCATCTTGAAGGAGCGCGTACCGAGGCGAACGCTTGTTGCCGGCGGCGTCTGCCTGATCGGGGTGGCGATCATCGTTGCCGCCTCGATCGGGGGCGGCACCGGCCTCGGTGATCTCCTGGCGCTCGGCATGACGGCATCTTTCGCCCTGATCATCGTCATTCCGCGCATCGACCGCAGCGTGGCGACCCTGCCGCCCACCATCGTCAGCGCCTTCCTGACACTTGTCATCTTCGCGCCGTTCGGCTCGCCCGGCTCGCTCGATCTGCACAATTGGCTGGTGCTTGCCGCCTTCGGGGCAACCAATTTCTCCTTTGCGCTCGTTCTGTTTCTTGCCGGGGCGAAGCGCATGCCGCCCGCGGAAGCTGCTCTTATCGGGACCATGGAGATCGTGCTCACGCCTTTCTGGGTCTGGCTGTTCTTTTCAGAAAGGCCGCCGGCCGCCACCTTTTTCGGCGGCGCCATCATCCTTGCCACGGTTCTCTGGCACACGTTCATCGACCTAAAGCAAAGCCGGCGCAGCCATCAACGGGGTTAGAATAAGACGGTCGTAAGATAAGGTTTCGGAGAAAAATCGGGCGTGGAACCCAGATCCGACAGCGAGAGGCGCGGCATGACCAACGAACAGCGACGGTATAATTATTCGCCTGTGAGTTGCGCTTCGTTCAGCTACCGTTCATTTAGCGAAATGCAAATAAACAATCGCCGCACGCCTTGCGGTTGATCGAGGCTCGGCTACCGATCCAGCTCACGAGGCAGGTGGTCGGGGCTCTCAAGTCCCCAAAGAGCAGGAATAATCCGTATGCGGCTGCTTTTCGCTTTGATTGACTGGATCCTAAATCGGCGCCGAAAGTGGGTGGAGCCGGAGACCATTCAATATTCCGCCGATGATCCATGGGTTCTCCGACAGATCGAAGAATTCGAGCGGGAATTGAAGCCGTAATGCCGCGCGAAACTGATGGGCTATGCCGGCCATAGCGCATAAAAGTGTTGCAGCGGTCCGTGACCGGTTCCGACCGACAGCGTTTCGGCTGAGGCAACAGCGCCTGCGAGATAATCTTTGGCGATCGCGACGGCTTCTGGCAGCGCCGAGCCCTTGGCGATCTCCGCTGCCAAAGCGCTGGATAGCGTGCAGCCGGTTCCATGCGTTTTCATGGTGGGAACACGGGCAGCCTCAAACCAGGTCAGACCCTCCGGACTTGCGAGCACATCCGGGCTTTCATCGCCGGCAAGATGTCCGCCCTTGACCAGAACGGCGCGCGGGCCAAGCTTGATAAGTGCTTCCGCCTGCCGGGCCATCGTCTCGCGATTTTCGGCAGCCGGCTCATGCAGAAGCGCGGCCGCCTCCGGCAGATTGGGCGTCAGCAGCGTGGCCAGAGGAAGAAGCCTCTCGGTCAGGATGTCGACTGCATCCGCGGCAAGCAGCGCCGCACCGCCCTTGGCAATCATCACCGGGTCGAGCACGATCGGAACGCTTCGATATGGAGCGAGCGCGTCGGCAACCGCTTCGGCAATTGCGGCATTGGCAATCATGCCGATTTTGATGGCGTCGACGCGAACATCGGCAAAGATCGCCTTGATCTGTTCGGCGACGAATTGCGGGGGAACGGGGTGGACGCCGGAAACGCCCTGCGTGTTCTGGGCCGTCAATGCGGTCAGCGCCGCCATGCCATAGACGCCGCGTGCCGAAAATGTCTTCAGGTCGGCTTGAATACCGGCGCCGCCGGAAGGATCGGAGCCCGCGATGGAGAGGACGTTTCGGATCATGGGAGCGCCCTTCTGATACAGGCGGCGAATTCGCCGGCTTCCTCTTCGGCGTGTACCATCGCGACGAAGCTGGGGATGCATTGCACCAGCGGCCGATTTGTCCGCATGGCTGCCAGCGAGCCAGGAGGAGTCTTGTTTTGCATATCGCCCCTTTCGGGCGGGGCGAGACGCGGGGGATGACGATAAGAGTACGCCGAGACCCCGAGCGACTCCCTCCGCCAGCATTATCTGGTTCAGGTTCAAAGGGTGCTTCTCAGCCCGTCATGCGACGGGCGCCCCTGTCTCTCATCGGGGCCTTTTTCGCAGAGAAAGACCGCCCTGTCATTAGCAAATCGTTCTAATGATGGTGCCCCATATCCTGCCCGTGTTGAGGCTTCTTGATAAACAGCGCAGCGACGATCGCTCCGAGCGAGATGATCGTCCCACAGAGAAATGCCGCCTTGATGCCGCCGGTCGTTGCGACAAGAAGGTTGGCGCCGCCGGCCGAAAGGCTGGTGGCCCGCAAGGTCATGATCGCCACGAACAGTGCGGTGCCGGCGGCGCCAGCGACCTGTTGGGTGGCGCCAAGCATGGCGCTGCCGTGCGAATAGAGGTTTGGCGGCAGCGATCCAAGGCTGACGGTGAACAGCGGTGTAAACATCAGCGCAAGACCGATGCTGAGCACGATATGGGCGATCAACAGCATCCAAAACGGCGTATCCTGCTGAATGAAGACCAGTCCGCCCATCACCACGCTGAGTATGATTGCTCCGGGAATGATCAATGGCGCCGGACCGTATTTGTCGAACAGGCGCCCGACCGTAGGCGCGCAAAGGCCCATGATCAGACCGCCGGGCAGCAACAATAGACCAGTTTGCAGCGTCGATAATCCCAACACGTTTTGCAAATAGATAGGCAGCAGAATGAAAACGCCGAACATCGACATCATGAGAATGGCCATCATGGCCGCAGCGATCGTGAATGTCTTTGTAGTCAAGGTGCGCAGATCGAGCAGTGCTCTCTCCTGCTTTTGCAATTGCAACTGGCGCAATATGAAAACCGCGATGACGACAGCGCCGATCAGGAGCGGAATCCAGGGAGATATCACCGGCGGGTGAAGTGCTGCTTCGCCGAGCCCGCTGAGACCATAGACGAAACCGCCGAAGCCGATGGCGGAAAGGAAGATCGAAAGAATATCGATCGGCGCGGTGGTTGGAACCGTCACGTTCTTTATCCGCAAGGCGCCGAGCGCCAATGCAGACAGGGCGATCGGCAGCACCAGGAGGAACAGCCAGCGCCATTCCAGTGCGGAAAGAATGAGCCCGGAAATGGTTGGCCCGATCGCTGGCGCTACCGATATGACGACCGAGATATTGCCCATGGTTCTGCCGCGGGATCCCGGAGGCACCAAGGTCATTACCGTCGTCATCAGCAGCGGCATCATGATCGCTGTCCCCGAAGCCTGCACGATGCGGCCGACGACAATGACGGCAAACCCCGGCGCCAGCGCCGATATCAGCGTGCCGGCGCTGAATAGCGACATGGCAAGAATGAAGACCGGACGCGTGTTGAGGCGCTGCAGCAGATATCCAGTGACGGGGATGACGACGGCCATGGTCAGCATGAAGGCCGTGGTCAGCCACTGGGCCGCACTTGCCGTGATATCGAGATCAGCCATCAGATGGGGCAGCGCGACACCCATGATGGTTTCGTTGAGAATGACGACGAAAGCCGACACCAACAGCAGGGCTATAACGAGTTTGTTGCGGGCACTATGGTCTTCCACGGTGGGTACATCCTGTTCCGCATCGGCAAAAGTCTGGTTATCGGTCATCATGCTGCTGCCTTTACTTTGGATTCAGACGGGCAATCGGCATTGCCCAAGGCGATAAATCGTTTGATTTTTTCGTATGACGAACGGCTGCGTGAGAATGCGACACGTCCAGCGAATTATTTTCGCGCCGACGGCCGGAGAACAATCTGCACAGTTGCAATTCCCGGCTCGCTCGCGGCCAAGAATGGTAATGCGTTGACGAAGGTCAACCCCAAAGATGTTTCTAAGGGCCAGGCTGCGGAAAAAGGCAGTTAAGAAATCGGACCGGCTGGAGCTCGTCGATTATGCCGGTCGCGGCTCTATGAACAGAGACGGAGAAGTCCAGGAAGTTAAAGTTCCGCTAAGCGACCCATGCACTTCTTGCATGGGTGCAGTGTAGCCTTGGCGCTGCAATATCAGAAGGTCCGATATTATATAGCAGTCATCGAAGCGAAGGGAGCGCCACGGACGGCAGCTCAGCTTCGAATGCCCAAAGAAAGGGGACCATCATGAACATCGCACGCTCTTTCAACAACTGGCGCAAGTATCGTCAAACGGTCGCCGAACTGGGCCGTATGTCCACGCGCGAACTGAATGACCTCGGTATTGGCCGCGGCGACATTCACAACATTGCCCGTGGGGCGGTCGTTCGCTAACGGCATAAGACGTCATCAGACTTCGACATTTTGTCAGCGCCTGCTTCCTCGCGAGCGGGCGCTTTTGTTTTATGCTTTCCATGAGCCTCTTCGTGGATTCCAATGACGACGGATGCCGGCACAGCTTCCTGCTTTTCGCATAACGCATGCCTGCCCTGCAAAGAAATGCCTATGAACTGAGCAAATCAACGGTATGATAGGAACCATCGAAGCGATGCACCTCCTCCCGCATCTCTTCGTGATGCAGATGTCCTTACTCCTCCTCCCAAGGTCGTCTGCGGGAACGGTAGCATTCCTCCTCCCAGCTACTGTTCGGTTCTTTACGAAAGCCTGCCGCACCTCCTCCCGCGGCAGGCTTTTTCGTTTGGGGCTTAGGCAGGGCCAGAAGAGCCGGCCTGATCGATTCTCGCCATTGTCAAATGTCAGCGGGTTCCCGCTGGTGGAGCGCCAGTGCTGCGCTCGCCAGACGGACCTTTTGTGCATGCTAACTCGGCACTGCGGGTGCCATTCATCGGCAAGTCAGCTTCGCTCCATCTTGTTTGTCCTAATGTTCCATGCCCGAAACCATCTGCGGGTAAAGTGGAGATCGCGGCGCTTAAAGTGCTCGATTTCAGGACCGTGAGAGGAATGTTTTTGCATGCTGAAGACTTTTGGCGACTACGCCCCCGGCCTTGCCCCGAGCGGCAAAATGGCTGAGATCGCAGGCGGGCCGTCGAAGCCGTCCGACAAGGGCAAGGATGCACTTCTCAACTGCCTGATTTCCGGCGGAGACGAGAGATTGGAATGCGAGCCGGGAAGCGGCGTCAACATGTATGGGCACGGGCCATCGCCCCGGCCGCAGGATTTGGCCTTCGGCTCCTCGACCGCATCGACCATTTCCGCACAGGCTTTCGCAGCGGTCGGCGCATATCATGCGGAGCTTTTGCAGGAAATGGAAACACGGCCTGCGGCCGACATCTACGCGCGGGAGATCGCGCGGATGCGCACGAGATTGCTGCGTCTGCTCGGGCTCGATCAGATATCAGAGCCTTCGCGGGTAAATGCCATCATGGCGACGTCCGGCACCGACATCCATCTCTTCGCTGCGGCATTGCTGGCGCGTCAGGACGATCGGACCTTGATGACTATCACGCTGATGGGCAATGAGACCGGCAGCGGCGTGATGACCGCCGCGTCCGGGCGCCACTTCATGACCCGCGTCGGCGGTCATCGCCCGGTTGCGAAAGGCGAGGAACTGAGCTCCGGACACGCGACGCGAAATACGACGGTCGCGGTGCGCAATGCGGATGGCACGTTGCGGAGCGACGAAGAGATCGAATTAGAATTGAAAGGGCTGATCGAACTTGCCCGTGCGGCTGAACTCAGATGCCTTCTGGTCGTCACGGATGTTTCCAAGACCAGCCTGGTGGCACCGGGGCTTGAAACGGTGTTTCGCCTGAAAGAGCGCTTCGGCGCCATGCTCGACATCATGATTGATGCCTGCCAGTTTCGTGTCTCCGCGGCAACGATCCGCGCCTATCTGGCCCATGATTTCCTGGTGGCCGTCACCGGCTCCAAATTCCTGGCCGGTCCGATTTTCAGTGGGGCGCTGCTCTGTCCGCCTGGAATGTCGGAACGCCTGAAGCAGCGGCCATTGCCTTCTGCGCTTGCCGATTATTGCGCGAAAGCCGATTGGCCGGAGGGCTGGATTGCCCGGGACGTGTTACCGGACCAAGCCAATTTCGGCCTGCTGCTGCGATGGAAGGCGGCGCTATTCGAACTCGAGCGCTTCGTCGGCGTGCTTGAGGAAAAGGTGATCGCCGTGCTTTCTGCTTTCGCAAAGGCAGTCGGAGAGCGGCTGCAGCAGGACAGTGCCTTCGAATTGCTGGACAGTCGCGCGATAGACCGGAAGCGTCTGTGGAATGGATCGGACGCTGCTGGCTGGGATGAAATACCGTCTATCTTTGCATTTTATCTGCGTAATCCTCATCAAGGCCGCGTCCTGACGGCAACGGAGACTGCCGCGGTCTACAAGAACCTAGCCGTCGAGCAGAGCGGCCTTGTACCGGTGCGTCTCGGCCAACCCGTGCGCTGCGCCGACTTCGGCGATCTGCCCGCAAGTGCCTTGAGGATATGCCTGAGCGCGCCGCTGATAGTTGAGGCTTGTGAAAGTGCCGATGGCCTTGATCGCCTGATCTCGCGGGCGATGACAGTCCTGGATCGAACCGCTGACTTGGCCGCGCAATTGACATCGCAGCCGAATATCGTCCGCGCGTTGGGCGTCTAAAGTCGGCATCCCAGCGGCGCGGCATAAGCCGAGAATCTCAAGCGGCCGCGCTATGCTCGCTTCTCGCCGCCGTCCAGACCTCGTGCGCCGCGTCGGCGTTCACTGCGGCGATGGCGATGCCGACGATCAGGTCCGGCCATGCAGAAGTCCAGAGAAATGCGGTAACAAGACCCGCCGCGATGATCGCTATATTGGCGAGCACGTCGTTGCGGGCGGAGAGAAATGCGGCGCGGGTGAGGCTGCCGCTATGCTCGCGAAAGCGCACCAGCATCATGGCGCAGGAGAGATTGACGGCAAGCGCGCCGAGCCCCGCCAGGGATAGCGGCAGTGGTTCCGGCGCAACGGGTGCCATGAATTTCTGCCACGCGGTCCAGATGGTCGCCAGTCCGGGAACGAGCAGGACCACGGCAAGAGCCATGCCGAGGCGGGCGCGGTTGCGGACGCTCCAGCCAAGCGCCGTCAGGATCAACAGGTTCAGCGAAGCGTCTTCCAGCAAATCGACGCTGTCGGCAAAGAGCGATACCGAACCGATGGACAGAGCGACCACAAACTCGACACAGAAATAGCCGAGGTTCAGGAGCGCCACACGTTTGACCACGTTGCGAAGGGTAATGCCCGTCATGCTCGATTTGCGCCCTCCTCGCCGACCTGCTTATCAAAAACCTATCAGGTCTCCCTTGCAACTCGCTGAAATCCGCCAAGCCTCAGCAACGCGACTGAACAAGACGAATAGGGCTGAACCTAAGTCGCTGCGGTGAGTTTTCAGTTTAACGTCAGCTCACCGCTATAACCGCCTGGGCGGTCAGCGCCAGAACCCTCGCGGCCTTCGGAGAATAAGTTTGAATTTAGTACTGCGTGATTCTCCTCTTCCCGAGTTCGTGCGCCAGCCTACTCCAGGCCATTTGAAATATCGCGCCGATATCGATGGACTTCGCGCATTGGCGATCCTACCGGTCGTGCTTTATCACGCCGGCATTCCGGGATTCAGCGGCGGTTTCGTCGGCGTCGATGTTTTCTTCGTCATCTCCGGGTTCCTGATGGCCTCGCTGATCTCAGGGGAAATCGCGCGGGGCGATTTCAGCATCCTGCGTTTTTACGAGAGGCGAATACGGCGCATTTTCCCGGCGCTCTTTGCCGTTCTCGCGGCCTCCTCCGTGGCGGCCTGGTTGCTTCTGATGCCGGTCGAGCTGGAATATTTCGCCCGCAGCCTGAAGGCGGCTGCATTGTTCACCTCGAACATCCAATTCGAGAAGGAAAGCGGCTATTTCGACATTGGCGCGCAGTTGAAGCCGCTGCTGCACACCTGGTCGCTCGCGGTCGAAGAGCAGTTCTACATCCTGTTTCCGCTGCTGCTATTGGTGGTCACCCGGTTTGCGCGGCGCCATACGGTGCATATTCTGCTGGCGCTGCTGATCGCCTCCTTCGCGGCGAGTGCCTGGACGGTCTTTCGTGAGCCTGCGGTGGCATTCTACCTGCTGCAGTTCCGCGCCTGGGAATTGCTGCTCGGCGCCTTTCTGGCTTTCAATGTGATACCGAAGCCCGCACGGCCCTTGGTGCGGGAGGGGCTCGCCACGCTCGGCATAGTCCTGATCGCTATTGCCGTGTTCGCTTTCACTGATCACACTCCATTTCCTGGCCCGGCCGCCTTATTGCCCTGTGTCGGTGCAGCCTTGGTGATCTATGCGGGCGCCGAACATGGGTGGGCTGGACGGGCGCTGCGGGCGAGGCCCTTGGTGTTCGTCGGGCTGATTTCCTATTCCCTCTATCTCTGGCATTGGCCGCTCATCGTATTCAGCCGCGAAATTTTCGGCCGCGAGCTTTCCCTGGTTCAAGGTGGCTTGATCGTGTTCGCCTCGTTCGCTCTCGCAGCGTTTTCGTGGCGGTTCATCGAACAGCCGTTTCGCGGCCGCCGCAGCCGCTTGGGCCGACGGCCCTTGTTCGCGGCAGCAGCGGCGGTCATGATCGCCGTGATCGGATTCGGCAGCTATGTCATTCGTGACAGCGGCGTGCCGAGCCGCCTCCCGGCCGATGTGCAGAAGGTCTATGCCGCAACATACGACATCAGCCGCTTCGGCCAACCGCCGTGCTTTGCCGACTCCGATACGACCGGGCCGTCTCTACCCAACGTACGCGCCGGAAAGCTTTGTCCGCTCGGCGCGGAAGGATCGATCGCTCCTTCTTTCCTCGTTTGGGGAGATTCGCATTCCGGAGCCATGGCTCCGGCAATCGATGGGGCCGCAAAGCAGGCCGGTGTTTCCGGTCTGTTTGCGGGCCACGCGTCATGTCCGCCGCTACCCGACGCACAGCTCCCAGCCCGCGGTGATGTAAAGCGATGCGGCGACTTCAATGCCGCGGTCCGGGATCTCGTTACATCGAAGCATGTCCCTCTGGTATTCCTGATCGCCTATTGGCCAAAATATGTGCATGACGCCGAGTTGCCTGGCGAGGGCGTCTACTTCGATCCCTCGGTGCCGCCGCCGCTGCAGGACAAGTCGGCGTCGGTGACGGCATCCCTTGATCGCCTGATGGCGGCGCTGACGCGGCAGGGAACCAAGGTCGTGTTGGTCATGGACGTGCCGGAAATGGGCCGCTACATGCCGGAAGCCGTCGCCAAGGCTGTCATGACCAAGACATCGACAGAAGTCGCCCCGCCATGGGATTACGTTGCGAAACGCCAGGCGCTGTCGCGCGCAATTTTGACTAGTCTGGCCGCCAAATACGGCGCTGATATCGTCGATCCGCTGCCCGCGATCTGCCACGACGGGCATTGCGATGCCACGCAAGACGGCATGCCCCTCTATAAGGATGCCGATCACATCACGGCGGCGACCTCGAAAAGGCTCAGCTACTTGTTCGCTCCCATATTCTCAGCCCCGAAGCGAACACCTGCTGCTGCCTACGGCAATTCATAACGGGTTCAACGCGAGAGGTCGCCGGCGCTAAGCCGCCTCAACGATGTCTTAACCCTTCAGTGCATGCCACCGCCGCCCTCTCCGAGTTTGACATTACTGAGGATCAGGGCAAGCGGGATTGCCGAAAGCGCGATCATCGTCAGCACGTAGAAGACGTCGATATAGGCAAGATAGCTCGATTGCGTCTGCACCTGTTGTCCGATCCAGGCCGTCGCTTGCGATTGCGCGTCGGCCATTGTCGCGCCTTTCTGCGCAAAATAGCGTGTCATCGTCTGTAGCGTTTCGTGGTAGGCAGGCGATGACGGGACTATGTGCTCGACGAGCCGGCTCTGATGCCACTGCTGCCGATGCGCCAGAACGTTCAAGGCGATGCAGACGCCGATCGAACCACCTATGTTGCGCGCGGCGTTGATCATGGCAGAGGCCTGATTGGTCTGGTCCGGCCTCAAGCCGTAATAGGAGGCCGAGGTGATCGCAATGAAGATCAGTGGCAGGCCCAAGCCGATATAGAGGCGCGACCAGACGAAGAATGCGAAATTAAGGTCGGGATTGAGCCGCGTCAGCCACCACATCGAACCTGCTATGATCAATGCACCAGCGGCAATCATGTATTTCGGCTGGACCACCGTGGTCAGGCGACCCGCGACGAACATCATGACCATGGTGACGAGACCGCCTGGCGACAGTGCCAGGCCCGCCCAGGTGGCGGTGTATCCGTAATCCTGCTGCAGGACCTGCGGAAGGAATTGTGTCGTCGCGATAAGGATTGCGCCGGTTGCCATCATGACGATGAAGCAGGATCCGAATTGCCGGGTTCCGAGCAGGCGGCCATCGATGATCGGGTTCGATTTCGTCAGCACCCAAGGGATTGCCAGTGCAAAGGCCAGAACACAAAGCGCCGTCATGGCGATGATGAAATTTGAATCGAACCAGTCTTCCGTCTGACCGCGATCGAGAACCAGTTCGAGCGAGCCGAGAAATGTTGCGACAAGCAGGAAGCCGACAAGATCGAAGCGGACGCCTTGTCTGCGAAACTCCTCGCGCTTTCGGCGCATCTCCTGCGATCTCTCCACCAGAAAATAGACGAGGATGAAGGCAAGGACACCCACCGGCCCGTTGATCAGGAAACACCAGTGCCAGGAATAATTATCCGAAAGATAGCCGCCGAGTGTGGGGCCGACGACGGGCGCTACCACGACTGCGACGCCGAACATCGCGAATGCCTGACCGCGTTTTGCCGGCGGAAATGAATCGGCGAGGATCGCCTGCGATGTCGGCACCATGCCGCCGCCGGCAAAGCCCTGGATGATGCGAAAGAAGAGCAGCGATTGCAGATTCCAAGCCAGCCCGCAAAGAACGGAGGCGATCGTGAAGGTCGCGAGGCAAAAGAGATAGAAACGACGTCTGCCGTATCGTTCGGCAATGAAACTGCTGGCGACCAATACGGTTGCATTGGAAACGAGGTAGGTCGTAACCACCCAGGAAGCTTCATCCGCGCTAACGGCAAGACCGCCCGAAATATAGCGCAGCGCCACGTTGGCGATCGTCGTGTCCAGCACTTCCATGAAGGTCGCAAGCGAGACCACGACCGCGATCAGCCATGGATTGGTGGCGCCCGCGGCGGGAGCGGCAGCTCCGCCGGCGGTTGTGTCTGCGCCGCTCATGTCAATGCCTCGGCCGGACAGTGACGGTGGGAACCACGGACATGCCGGGGCCGATTGCGATATCGGCCGGCCAATTGTCGACGACGATCTTCACCGGTACGCGCTGCGTGACTTTCACATAATTGCCGGTCGCGTTCTCGGCGGGAAGCAGCGAGAAGGCCGTACCGGAGCCTGGTTGGATCGACGCGACCCGGCCGTGTAGCGTGTGATCCGGATAGGCATCGATCGTCACATCGACCGGCTGACCCGGCCGCATGTCGGTCAATTGCGTTTCCTTGAAATTCGCGGTGATCCAGATCTCGTCGGGGACGAACATCGAGATTGCCTGTCCGGCTTCGATATATTGGCCTTTGGCGCCAGTGAGACGGACGACACGGCCCGGCTGGGCAGCGACGATCGTCGTGTATTTGAGGTTCTGCTGCGCCTCTTCGGCCTGTGCCTGTGCCTGGCTCAAACTGGCGGCGGCGCTCGCCTTCTGGGCTTCGGCAACCGCCTTGTTCTTCTGCGCAGACGTTATGTTTGCTTCGGCCTGTGCCGTGCTCGCTTGGCTCTGCTGCAGATTCGAGGTCGCCTGCTGCACCGCCTGCACGCTGCCCGACCCGCTCTTGACCAGTTGCTGCTGGCGGGCGGCTTCCTGCTGCGCATATTGCAGCGCAGCCGCCGCCGAATTCTGCTGCGCTTTTGCGACGTCGATCGCGGCGCTTGCGGCGTCGATCTGGGCACTGGCGCTTTGGAGTGCGGCGGCCGCAACATTCACCTGTCCATTGGCCTGGTCGAGGGTGATCTGGTAGTCGCGCGGGTCGATCTTCAAGATGACGTCGCCTGCCTGGACGTGCTGATTATCCGTCACCGGAACCTCGGTGACGTAACCGGAAACTTTCATGGCGAGCGAGAAGCTTCGAGCGTCGATGAAGGCATCGTCCGTCGACTCATAAGGATGGAAATAGATCTGCCAGAGCAACCATGCGGCGGCAGCCAGGGCAGCGAGAACGACCACGCCAAGCAGGATCCACACGGGATGCCTGCGGATGAATGACGGACGCTTTTTCTCCGTCCGGTCGATCTGCTGATCATCCTCCGGATGAATACGGTCAATCCGAGATTCAGTCTGCTTGTCTTTCTGAGCAAGATGCTGATCATCAACCACGGCACAACTCTCACATTTGTTGGCCACAGCGTCGGTAACGTTTTGGTGGAGGATCAGTTCCTGATAGCCTTTTATCGCCATCTGGCGCGGCGGTTTTGTCGCAGGCCCGAATACATAGCTTTAAGACGGATGCTTGGCGGAAAGGGGCGATCGGGATTGTGTCGAAGCGCGCGTCAATCGCCCGTGCGCGTTCGCCGGTCGTCTGCGTCGAAGCCCGCAAAATCTCCTCTGACAATGCCGTGGCGTTGAAGCTTGTCGTAAAAGGTCTTCCGGGGGATGCCGAGGGCCTCGATCGTACGGCGGACATCGCCGCCGTTTTGGGCAAGAGACTCGCGGATGAGTTCGGCCTCATAGCGTTCCACGCGGGCGGGTAGGGGCAGCGTCGCATCGGCGGCGAGGGTTTCGTTGGCCTTCGGCGCCGTCGCCCCTTCCAGGCCAAGGACGAAACGTTCTGCGAAATGCGAAAGCTCGCGAACATTGCCGGGCCAATCGTGGCTCTGCAGATGATGACGGACAGCCGCGGAAATGGCGGGGACTTCGCGCTTGAAGCGGCTGGCGGCGCGGTCTGCGAAATAACCAAAGAGCAGGGGAATATCCTCGCGCCGGTCGCGGAGCGGCGGGATGGATATGGTGACGACGTTGAGGCGGTAGTAGAGATCTTCGCGGAAATCACCGCGCTGGCGCGGATCGCCGAGATCGACCTTCGCGGCGGCTACCACGCGGAGGTCGACAGGGCGCACCTCGTTGGTGCCGAGTGGCGTTACCTCGCGCATTTCCAGAACACGCAGCATTTGCACCTGTATTGCCGGCGGCATGCTCTCGATCTCATCGAGAAACAGCGTGCCGGCGCTTGCATGTTCGATGCGGCCGATGCGCTTCTTCTGCGCGCCGGTAAAGGCGCCAGGCTCGTGGCCGAAAAGCTCACTTTCGATGACGGTTTCGGGCAGCGCGCCGCAATTGAGCGCGACGAAATTACCCTTCGCGCGCCGGCTCCAGCGATGCAGGAGGCTTGCGGCCACTTCCTTGCCGCTGCCGGTCTCGCCGGTGACAAGCACATCGACGTCTGTATCGGCGATCTGCCGCAGCGTATGGCGCAGCCGCTCCATCGCCGGGGTCTGGCCGATCAACGGCAGATCGCCCTGCGCCTGTTCGGCCGCAATGCGGAGTGCGCGGTTTTCCAGAACGAGCCGCCGCTTTTCCGCTGCCCGCCGCACGCTTTGCACCAGCCGGTCGGTAGCGAAGGGTTTGGTGATGAAGTCATAGGCGCCGTCCTGGATCGCCTTGACCGCCATCGGGATATCGCCATGGCCGGTGACCAGGATGACCGGCAGGTCCGCATCCTGCTCCTTGACGCGGCTGAAGAGCTGCTGCCCATCCATCTGCGGCATGCGGATATCGGAGACGACCACGCCGCCAAAATCGCCATCGAGCGCGCCGAGCGCATCGGCTGCAGTGGAGAAAGCGGAAACCGAAAAGCCCGCGAGTTCGAGCGTCTGTTTCGTTGCTTTCAGCAGGTCCTTGTCGTCGTCGATCAGAAAGACCGGGGAAACATCGTTCATGAAATTGCCTTGCGCAGGTGAATGGTAAAACGGGTGCCGTTCCCGCTGCTTGCAACATCAATGCGGCCGCCATAGTCGGCGACGATGTCTTTGGAGATCACAAGGCCGAGACCGAGACCTTTTTCCTTAGACGTGTTGAAGGGCGTGAACAGCGAATGGAGGATCGCCGGCGGAATGCCTGGGCCATTGTCGGAGACGATGACATCGACGCCATCGGTCGTTTCCCTAGTCCAAACTTCGACTTTCGCCTGCTCGCGGCCTTCCAGCGCTTCGAGCGCGTTTTGAAAAAGATTGATCAGCACCTGTTCGAGCCGAACGCGTGTGCCGACCACTGTCAACTCGGCAGGCGGAAGATCGATCGCCAGCGCATCCAACCGGCCGGCAAAACGGCTTCTGAGCAGGACTACAGCGCCTTCAATGACGCTTCTCAATTCCACAGGTTCCGGCGCGGTCCGCCCCTTGCGGGCAAATGCCTTCAACTCCTCGGTAATCGTGCCGATCCGTTCCGTCAGGGCCGCGATGGAGGAGAGATTTTCTTTTGCCGGCGCGATCTGCTGCCGCTCCAGGAAGATATGGGCATTGTCGGCATAGGCGCGAATGGTCGCGACCGGCTGGTTGATCTCATGGGCGACGCCGGCGGCGACCTGCCCGAGGATCGCAAGACGGTTGGCTTGTACCAATTCCTGCTGCACGACCTGCAGCTTCGCCTCTGTCGTGCGGTGATCGGCAATTTCCGCTTCGAGACGGTCACGGGCGCGGCTGAGATCTTCGGTGCGCTCCGATACGCGCCGTTCCAGCTCCTCGCGAGCGATCCGGCTGATAGCGATCTGCATTGCGGAGACGTGGCGGCGCCTCAGCAGGAAGGCGGCGATCGCCAGGATCGGCACC
Organism: Rhizobium sp. BR 362; assembly: GCF_036528765.1. Lineage (NCBI taxonomy): Bacteria > Pseudomonadati > Pseudomonadota > Alphaproteobacteria > Hyphomicrobiales > Rhizobiaceae > Rhizobium > Rhizobium sp. BR 362. The sequence continues at coordinate 119,426 of NZ_JARWGH010000009.1, forward strand.
AGCACGGTCAGCGTGAGGTAGCGTGTTTCGCGGACGGTGGAGGAAATTGCCTGGTCCGTCGGTACGAGATAGTCCAACTGCCAGGGTGTCGAAGGGATCGGTGTCGTCAGCCGCAGATATTCCGCAGCGCTGCTGCCCGGCAGAACCGCGCGCACGATTGCGACGTCCGGACCGATCGCTTCGGGGTGGGCGATCGGCAGAGGCGTCAATGGCGCATCGCCGAATTGCAGGCTCTTGCGGATGGCGGCGAGATTGTCGGCCGATAGTGGTGACGCGGTCATGAAGCGCCAGGAGGGCATGCTGGTGATCAGAACGACGCCGTGCTCGTCGGTGACATAGGCTGGACGACCGGCTTCCCGCCAATCGGCTTCGAGCTGGTCGAATTCCATCTTGACAACCACGACACCCAACGCATCCGCCGCATCGCCGACGCGGCGGGAAATGTAAAGACCGGGCCTATTGCTGACATTGCCGAGCGCGAAATGTTCCGCTGTGCCTGCCTCCATCGCCCGGCGGAAATAATCACGGAAGGAATAATCATTGCCGACAAAGCTCAGCGGCTCACGCCAGTTGCTTGATGCGATCGCCACACCATCCTTGCCCGTGACATAGAGCACCGAGGCCTTGGTGCCGGAAACGAGGCTTTCGAGCTTGCGGTCGAGCGTCGTAACCGCATCGCCCTTCGGCGCGGCGAGCGCGTCGCGTACTTGCTGGTCGTCCGCCAAGAGGAGCGGCAAGGCACGGGGGCGCTCGAGGACGGCTCTCAGCAGCGCGACCTTCAGGTTCGCATCGGTGCGCCCCTGGGCTTGCAGCGCCTCGATTGCGGTCGCGCGGCCGTAAACGCCGGCACCATAGAGCGCGGCGGCAATGACGATCGCGCAGAAAATCGCAAAGACTAGCCAGACGCGGCGAGAGCGCCGGCCCAGTTGCTCAGGCGTCGAAAATCGGTCCGTGGCAGGCCGCTGCAGCATCGCTACATTGTGCATGATTTCGCGCGGAGCGCAATTCGATCTGTGCGGATTGTCGCACAAAACTAAATGCACGGCCGCAAGCCTCCAAAAAATACGCTTATATATCAATATATTACACGAAGATCATCCATCTGGCATGCCTATTGCAACGATCCGCCAAACAGTCGGAGGCTGTTGAGGATTGGTCGTAGCCCGGAGGGCCGAGGGATCGGTTGGGCATAACGGAGGATATCATGATTGTACCCGTCGCTGCCGAGACACACGGCAAACTTCCCTTTTACCGGCATCTTTATGTGCAGGTTCTCGCCGCGATCGCCGCCGGTATCCTGCTTGGACATTTCTATCCGCAAACCGGCGCATCCTTGCAGCCGCTCGGCGATGCCTTCATCAAGCTCGTGCGCATGGTCATTGCGCCGGTCATCTTCCTGACAGTGGCAACCGGCATTGCCGGCATGTCGGACCTGAAGAAATTCGGCCGTGTCGTCGGCAAGGCGCTTCTTTATTTCCTCGTCTTCTCGACGCTGGCTCTGGTCGTTGGCCTTGTCGTCTCGAACGTCCTGCAGCCGGGCGCCGGCATGCATATCAATCCGGCAACGCTGGATACGAAGGCCGTCAACAACTACGCGGCGCAGGCACATGACGCCTCGGTCGTCGGCTTCCTGATGAACATCATTCCGGACACGATCGTCGGTGCTTTCGCCAAGGGCGACATCCTCCAGGTTCTGTTCTTCTCGGTGATCTTCGGCGTCGCGCTCGGCGCCGTCGGGGAGCGGGCGCGTCCGGTGCAGAATTTCCTGCAGGTGCTGACCTCGCCGATTTTCCGCATGGTCTCGATCCTGATGAAGTTCGCGCCGATCGGTGCATTCGGCGCCATGGCCTTCACCATCGGCAAATATGGCATCGGCACGATCGCCAATCTGGCGTTCCTGATCGGCACCTTCTATCTGACATCGCTGCTGTTCGTGCTCGTCGTGCTCGGCGCCGTCGCCCGTTACAACGGCTTCTCGATCTTGGCGCTGATCCGCTACATCAAGGAAGAGCTGTTGCTGGTGCTCGGCACCTCGTCGTCCGAAGCCGCACTGCCCGGCCTGATGAACAAGATGGAACGCGCCGGCTGCAAACGTTCTGTCGTCGGCCTCGTCATTCCGACGGGCTATTCTTTCAATCTCGACGGCACCAACATCTATATGACGCTGGCGGCCCTCTTCATCGCCCAGGCGACGGATACGCCGCTGACATTCGGCGATCAGATCCTGTTGCTGTTGGTGGCAATGCTGAGTTCCAAGGGTGCTGCCGGCATCACCGGCGCCGGCTTCATCACGCTTGCCGCCACGCTTTCCGTCATTCCTTCGGTTCCGATCGCCGGCATGGCGCTGATCCTTGGTATTGACCGCTTCATGTCGGAATGCCGCGCGCTGACCAATCTTGTCGGTAACGCCGTCGCGACTGTCGTCGTCGCACGCTGGGAGAACGAGCTCGATCAGTCGAAATTCTCCGCCGCCATGGCCGGACAATTGACCGACGACTTCGAGACGCCCGCTTTGCAAGCGGCCGAATAAAGTCCCTATCGATATTTCGAAAAAATACGAGAACGGCCTCCTTCCGCAGGCGGCCGTTTTTTAGTTCCGCAATTCCAGTGGCTCAAGCCGGTTTCGCGATTTCACCGTCCGCTGATGTGAGGTGGGCGCCTCGGAACATCGGTCGCTATCAGACGTTAGCCCTTGACACTGCAGGCCGTGCCAAACGGACGTGATGGTGCTGAAGAACATGGAGATTTTTCCGTTTTCTCTCCATGGCCGACGAATAGGCAGGCGAGCTTCCTATCCATCCGGTCTGCATCCCTGCTCTTTCATCGATGGAGAACAGCATGGACGAGAGCTTCAAGCTTTGTCGGCCGGTTCCGATCGCAACAGCCGGCAATTCCGACGCCGGATACGTCACGAATATGGTGTCTTCGGCGGCAAGATCGGCGACGATGTCGTCACCTCCGCCCTCATCGGACGCACGGCGCCGGCCGCTTGGACGGTTTCTGCTCGTAGCGGCCGCGCTGACATTCGCGATGCCAGTGGCCACGTCCGCGCAACAGCCACAGATGCCCAACAGCGACCACTGCAGGGCTCCAGACGCCAACGAGCAGAGCGAAGGTGAACACCAAAACCTGCCACCTCGTTCTGATGAGAACGCCAGTAACGAACTTTCGGACTGCGGCGGTGTGCTGAAACCGCCAACGACTGGAGACAGCGCAATGGAAAAGCCGGCACCGAAGGGCGGCAAGACACCCGTTATTCCGCCTAGCGCCGTGCCGGGCCAGCAGGAGCAGCAGACGCCGGAAGCGAAGTAAGGCTCTACGGCGCCTTTATGGTTTCGGTTCCGGTTGTTCGATGGTCTTCTGCGCCATCTGCGAATCCTGGTTCTTGCCGGTGACGAACGGCTTGATGACGAGGATGCTAAGGATCGAGGCCACCATCAATCCGAGAATGACGATCAATAATGCGCGCATGCTTGCCTACGCTTTCTATCGCGGCTTACGAACACAAAGGTTACTGTCGTGGCCGCTGATGCCGCTCACCTGCCGCGAGTGGGTCTCGATGCGTCGCTTTACCTCGTCGTTTTCGACTGATCCTTCAAGGAGAACACGGCCGTTACTGACGGTCACGAAGATGCCGCTGATATCCAGCAGCGGGTCTTCATTCAATCTTCTTTGGATTTCTGCGCGAATTTCCGCGTCCGGCCGCCATTGTGATTCGGAGGCCTTGAATGGGTTTTTCTCAGAGCTTGTCGACGCATGTAGCGTGTGATGACGTTGCATGATGCCCTCCCTTCGTTGGGCTCATGAACGCAACAAGAAAAACGCAATAAGGTTCCATATGGCGGTCTGCATTCGGGAGCAGTCTAGCGGGTCCGGAGAATCCCGTGCAGCAAAAAGCCCGCGAGGCCGCCGATTGCGAGCATCGCAACATTGCGCGTTGTATGGTGCTTTCGCGGTTGCGAAGCTCTGACCGCCTCCGCAATCCGGCCGGCAGCCACATCCAGAGCCTGCTGGCGCTGCCTGTCGCATTCCGGAGTGTCAGTTGACCGCGAGTCGTCGCTGCCCGGTTCGGAATAGGTAAAATTGATGTCCAGCGTTTCGATACCCGGCGCCAAGGTATCGATGTCTCCGGAACCGCCCGCAGCTTGATCGAGAGCCTGCTGCGTACGGATATCGGCGTCGGCGGAGGGGGCGTCGTTCGTTTTCATCTGTCTGATTTTGGCCATGACATCCTCCTTTCGTTTGAAGGGCAAACCATCGCAGGGCAAGAATGTTCCCTGTGAGCATTCCTGGTATTTTCGGGATCATGCGGTCGTTGTCATCATCTCGAAAGACACGACTTTGTAGCGCTCCTCGACAGTAGTCAGCAGTTCCGACGCGCCGCCGCCGGCACCCGCGTGCTTCCATCGCACTTGAAAGGTGGCATGAACCGCACCGTCGGAATCATCTATCGATTTGTCGGTAAAACAGAAGGAGTATCCGAGCGGATCGAACTCGGTTTCGATCTTTTCGACATAGGCGCTGCCGGCAAGCTCGATCACCATGCGCGCCTTTTGCCGATGCGATATCAGCTCATCGAACCATTTGAAGAGCGAGAGCACGATAAAGGCCACAATGGCCCCGGCAGACCCGACCACCAACTGACCGCCACCAATGCATAGCCCGATCGCCGTCATGATCCAGAGCGTTGCCGCCGTCGTTACGCCGGTTACCAAATCGCCGCGCTTGAGGATCGCGCCGCCGCCGATAAATCCAACGCCCGTCAATACGCCGAGTGGAAAGCGCAGAATGTCCATGGAGACGAATGACTGGAATGTTTTGCCCGTCATGGGGAGCAGCAAGTTGGCCTGGATCATGGCCAGGCATGCGGCCAGCCCGACCAGGATCGTCGTCCGGAACCCGGCGGCATGTCCGCCCGCCTCGCGATTGGAGCCAATCAGCGCGCCGGCGGCGATGACCAGCAGGAGGCGCATCGCAATATCCATCCATGTGGGATTCAATGGCATGAACTCGATCATCGTGCTCGGCATCGTACCCTCCTCACATCCGTTTCGTCGCCGATCTCCAATGCCGGAACAAAGCTGCGGGGGATTTCGTTCCGCCCACGAGGAGATGAACGGGCTTCGCCGCGATTCCGCGCCCATGAAATGTCAGGAGAACGCACATGACCATGACCGCAAAAGACATTGTCTCCGTTCTTGGACCTGTCGATGAGACCCTGATGGCCGATATCTCCGCGACCGGCGCAACGCTTGGGGAGCTTGCGGAGGCCTGGGCCTGGGTCAACAATGACGAGGCTCTGATCGGCGAGGGCAGGACGCTGCCGAGCGGCAAGGTGGCCGAACTTGTCGATCTGCTCTCTGCCGGCGAAGACGACGAATTCGAGATGTAATTTCGATTTTCCGCGCTGCGGACGGGAACAGATCGGCGCTTCGCCTGTTGGTGTAACGTGCTCTCAGAGGAGGGTACCGCGACCATCGGGAACAGGGCGCCGCCCGGTCCAAGGTCGCTGGAAAGATTGTCCTGTGGCTACCGGCCGGGACGAGGCGTCCGCTCATGGAGGAACCAATGAAAGTTCGAGACGCCATGACGCACGACGTGCGCATCACCAATCCTGACGAGACGATCCTGCAGGCCGCCCGGACGATGGCGGATCTCGATGCCGGCGTTCTGCCTGTCGGCGACCATGACCGCCTGGTCGGCATGATCACCGATCGCGACATCGCTATCCGCGGCATCGCCAAGGGCAAGGGACCGGATACGAAGGTCCGCGATGTCATGACATCGGAGGTCAAATATTGCTTCGATGATCAGGAGATCGATGAGGTCTGCCGTAACATGGGCGACATCAAGGTCCGCCGCCTGCCGGTGCTGGATCAAAGCAAGCGGCTGGTTGGCATTCTTTCGCTCGGCGATATCGCCCTGGCGCAAAGCGCCGGCAGTGCCGGCCAAGCGTTGAGCGGCATCTCGCGCCACGGCGGAGAACATAGCCAGACGGCGTGAACAACGACATGTTGCCGACCTGGAGACAGCCGGCATGCACGAGCGTCTTCGTATGGTGGAAAAACAGATCGCCGGGCGCGGTATTCGCGATCCGGCGCTGCTCAATGCCATGCGGCTGATACCGCGGGAAATCTTCGTCGAGAAGGGCTTCGAAATGTTTGCCTATAACGACTGCCCGCTGCCGATCGGCAAGGGGCAGACGATCTCTCAGCCCTATATGGTCGCGCTGATGATCGAGGCAGCCGAGGTCAAACCAGACGACACGGTTCTCGAAATTGGCGCGGGGCTTGGCTATGCGACGGCTATCCTCAGCCGCATGGCGCGGCATGTCTTTGCCGTGGAGCGCCACGCCTCGCTGGCGGCTGGTGCTTCCGAACGACTGCAGCGTCTCGGCTATGGCAATATCGATTTGCGTTGCGGAGACGGTTCAAGAGGGTGGCCGAAAACCGCCCCCTTCAACGCCATCCTTGTCTCGGCCGCCGCGCCGGAGGTGCCACAGGCCTTGAAAGAGCAATTGGTGACGGGCGGCCGGCTGGTCATTCCTGTGGGGCCGGAAGGGCACAGGCAAACGCTGGTGAAGATCGTACGGAAAGGCGCCGCGGATTTTACCACGCACACCCTGGGTGCCGTGATTTTCGTGCCGCTGATCAGCGAGCGGGGCGGAACTGAAGATTTCTAATGGATTACGTCGTTTCTACGGTGACGTAAGTATTCCCGTGCGCGTGTTTGGTCATTTTGCAAGCGCGTGCAAATGCCGCACAACTCAATGTATCCATCAACAGCTTTTTTCATGAAACTGTCATGACCGCGGCTCACAGGATGATGCACGCAATTGCAAACTCAGCAAATTACATGGCGGCAGGAGAGAAGCGTGTCGCAGAAAGTGTTCGTGAGCGCCCAAGAGGTGGCAGACCGCGCGGGTGTCTCCCGCTCGGCCGTTTCGCGCACGTTCACACCAGGAGCGAGCGTATCGCCGGAGACGCGCCGGAAAGTGGTCGAGGCAGCCGATGCACTCGGCTATCACGTCAATCATCTTGCCCGCGGGCTGATGCGCAACGAAAGCGGCATCGTCTGCCTGATCGTCTCCGACATGGCCACGCCACATCGCTCCGGCCTGATCAAGGCGCTGACGCAGGAACTGCAGCACAGCGGCAAGATTGCAATGCTCGTCAACACCGACCTTCTGGACGGCAGTGTAGACCTGGCGCTGCGCCAGGCGATCCGCTATCGCGCCGATGCCTCGATCATCCTTTCGGGAATGCCTGACAAGTCGATCACGCAACTCTGTCTGAAGAACGGTCAGCGGCTGGTATTGATCAACCGGGACGACGAGCAGAACGGGCCTCTGCGGATCAATTTCGACGACGAAGAGGCTGCCGGCCGCGTTGTCACCGCCTTTCTTCGCGCCGGCCGCCGAAGGCTCGCCTTCGCCAATTCGCAGGCCGGTACGCCAAGCCTCATGGCAAGGGAAAACGGCTTCGTCGCCGCGGCCAGGACCCATGGCCTGGAGGTCGTCGTCGAGCGGTATGGCTGGACAAGCTATGAAAGCGGCAGGATTCTGGCGCAGCGGCTTCTCACCCTTCCCGAGCGGCCTGATTCCGTCTTCTGCGCTACCGACCTCCTTGCCTGCGGCTTCATAGATGCTGCCCGCCACCAGTTTTTTATCCGTGTTCCAGACCAACTTTGTGTTGCCGGTTTCGACGATATCGAACAGGCCTCCTGGGCCTCCTATCAACTGACAACCTTTGCCCAGCCGCTTGCTGCGATCGCGCGGGAGGCGGTCGCATGGCTGGAAGGCAGCGACGCCGCGAAACCGGAAGGACGAGCGCACGCCATCCGTCTTCACGCCGATCTCGTGTGGCGCGGCTCGATCAGGGGTGGCTGACGGCATGGCACCTTCGATCTCAGGCCAGACGAAATCCTCCAGAACAACGGATAGACTACTATCCGATCTCGCCTCCTATGCGGATGCGCTGTTCCACGGTGCCATCTATGAGCAATATGCGGCGATTTGCTATCGGCGAAATCGGGAGCTTGGCACGGCGGACGTGCTGGTTGTCACCAGCCGCGAAAGCGGGCGCTGGGTTGTTCCCAAGGGCTGGCCGATAAAAGGGAAAAAGCCATACGAAGTCGCCGCCATCGAGGCTTTCGAGGAAGCCGGCGTCAGCGGCAAGATCAAGAAGAAGCCGTTCGGCTATTTCACCTACCTGAAGCAGCTCGCCGAGGGGAACCGCGTTCCCTGTATCGTGCAATTGCATCTGCTCGAGGTCGACAAAACCTACGAGAATTTTCCGGAAAGAGGTCAACGCCGCAGCGAATGGGTCTCCTTCACTGAAGCCGCGAGCCGCGTGCGCGAACCGGAACTCAAGGGCCTTCTTCTGGCGGCCGAGCGCAAATTGCGGCGGTCGAAAGGGAAGAAGTAGCATTTGGCTACGCTTCACTTATGGATCAACCAACCCCCGTTCGTCCGCTCATCGCCAGCCGCAGCGGAATGCGCGCCGCAGCCAGCGCCGGCAATGCGCCGCCGATGGCGCCGATGATTAAGGACAGCCAAACGGCGTCCATCACGAGAGAAGGAGAAAGGACCAGTTGAAACCCGATCTGCGTATGATCGGCGTTCATCGTTGAAGCGGTCCAACCGTTGAGAACAATATAGGAAAAGCAGACGCCAACCAGGCATCCGAAACAAGTCAGGATCATCGCTTCGATCCAGGTTCCGGTAAAGGCGGCAAACCGGCTGAAGCCGATTGCCCGCACGGTGGCGATTTCAGTACTTCGATCCGACACGGACGTGAACATGGTCGTCATTGCACCGACCACCGCGCCCGCGGCCATGATCACCGCCAGCGGCCAGCCGAAAAGAAGGATCAGTTTCGACGTGCGTTCTGCAAGGCCAGCGAAATAGTCCCGTTCCGACCGCAGCGTCAGTCCGATCTGCGGCGTCTTGTCTACCATGGACTGTAGCGTCGGCAAGGCCTCCGGCGTTTTGAGCTTGATCCTGACGCTCTGGATCAGATTGGGGCGGTTGAACAGCGTCTGCACCACGCCGATATCCGCCAGCATCTCGGATTCGAAGACCGAGCCACCGGCGTCGAAAATGCCGACCACTGTCCAATTCGATGTGCCGAGCGTGAGCTGTTCGCCGATCTCCAATCCTTTGTAGTCACGGCTTAGCCGGCGCCCGACGACGAGCTCGCTCGCGCCGGGGCTGAACATCCGGCCTTGCACAATCCTGACATCTGGACGCAGGTTGAGCCCGAAGGGTCCAATTCCACGCAAAGACAACGCGGAAAGCAATCCGCCGGTCTTTTGCGGCACATCCACCGGTACGACCATTTCCGCCGACATCACAGGAGTCCCCGCATCGGTCGCGATGCCGGCAGCGTCGAGATAGTGAAGCTGAGACGCTTCGATCCGGCTGCCAAGCTCCGTCGCAGCACCTTTGCCAAGCGCAATGGCGATATCCGTCGAGCCGGCTTGCAGCAAGGAGGTCCGGAAACCGTTCGACATCGCCAGGAAGCCGAGCAAAACCGTGACGACCATCGCAACGGAAAAGACCAGAGAAAGGGAAATCCATACCCGGCGGCGCAGCGACTTTAGATTGGATAGGGTCAAAGCTAGGGACTGATTGATGATTGTGCTCATCGGCTTATCTTTCTCTCAAAGCGGCGTTGGGCGGCACGCGAATGGCATTGAAGGCCGGCGCCGCGCCCGTTGCCAGAGCGAGCAGGACGGCGAGGCCGATTGCCTGGAGAATGATCGGAGGCGTCAGCACGAGGTGCGGCACGATCGTGCGCAGCGGCTCGCGCAGGAACACCACGGCCATAAACGCAAAACCGAGACCGAGGCTGAGGCCCACGGCAAACAGGGCGAACGTCTCGGCGAGGATATTGCAGAGGATGAAGCGCCGGGAAAAGCCGAGAACCTTCAGCACGCCGATTTCCCTTGTCCGCTCGCGGATAGCGAAGAACATGGTGTTGGCGACGATCATCAGGATGGTCACGAATGCCACGCCGACCACCACGCGCACGATGGTGGTGATATCGGCAAACTGCGCGATGAAGGCCCTCATGAACTCGGCTTCCGTCCGCGTCCGGGTCTCGTAGGCGGAATTGGCAAAGAGGGTGTCGACGGCTTTGATGACAGCGTCGGGGCGAACGCCATTCTTCGGCACGATGCCGAAGCTGCTGACCGTGTCGCGATCGCTACCGCGCTCCGAATTGATGTAGTCGTACCGCGCCATCACGAAATGGGTGTCGGCGGATTTCCTGCCGTCCAATATGCCGACGATCTCGAATTCGAAATCCGAACTACCGTCGGCCTTGAAGAAGCTTGAGGTATTTAGGGTAATGTTCTGCCCGACTACCCAACCCTCTTGTGTCGCGATGCTGCGGCCGACGATGGCGCCGGTTCGAACCTGGCCGAAACGGGCAAGGGCGTCGGCGGGAATATCGTATTGATCGCCGATGAAGGCGGCGAAGCTGGCAGGCTCCGCCGCCGTCAGACCGAGAAAATTCGTTGGCGTCTGGTAGGTCGCGCGGCTGCGCGCCATGTAGGTCGCTCCGGCGACATCGGACAGGGCGAGGATCTTGTCGTAATAGCTGATCGGCAAAGGCAAGGCATCGCCGACCTTGTTGGTCACGATCAACCGCTCCGAGTCCACCTCTCCCCCGAGAAAGCCGTGTTCGAAACTCGTCAGGACGAGGTAGATGAAAAAGGCGATGGCGATGCTCGCGATCAGCAGGGCGCCGCGTATCGGTTTGCGCCCCATGGTGCGGCGAATGAGAGTAAAGCGGCCCATGACGGTCACGCCGCCTCCGGTTCGACAAAGCGACCCTTATCCAGACGCAACACGCGTCTGGCGGAACGCGCCGCCGCATCGTCATGGGTGACCATGACGACGGTCTTGCCGAGCTCCGCGTTGAGGATGCGCAGCATGGCCAGCACATCTTCGGCGGAATCGCGATCGAGATCGCCGGTCGGTTCGTCGCAAAGCAGCAGTTTCGGGTCGCTGGCCAAGGCCCTGGCGATGCCCACCCGCTGCTGTTGGCCACCTGAAAGCTCCGACGGCAGATGTTTGCGCCGGTCGGTGAGGCCGACGAGCGACAGGATCGTCTCGATCCGTTCGCGCCGCTGGCGTCGGGTCAGGCTCGTCAGCAGCAGCGGGAGCTCGATATTTTGCTCCGCCGTCAGCATCGGCATCAGATTGTAGAATTGGAACACGAAGCCGATATTGGCGCCTCGCCATTTTGTCAGGGCGCTTTCGCTCATTCGGCTGATGCGCGCATGTCCGAAATTGATATCGCCGGCATCGGGGCGATCGATACCGCCGATGACGTTCAAAAGCGTGGATTTGCCGGAGCCGGAAGGGCCGACGATTGCAACGAAATCGCCGCTGCTGATTGTCATGGTCAGATCCGAAAAGATCGTCACGGTGCTCTTTCCGATCCGGTAGTCCTTGCGCACATGCTCGATCGAAATGCAGTCGTCTTTGGTCTTGGATACACTCTCATCCATCTCAATATCCTCATTCGTTCAGATTCGCTTGAAGGTCCGGAGCGTCCAAAGTGACCTTTGCGGCCATGTTCGGCAGCACCCGGGAGGGCGGCGTCAGAAATTCCAGCCGGGCGGTTATGGTGCCTTTCTGCAACGAAGCCGCCGGCACGATCGTCCGCACCCGCATTTTGAACGGCCGGTTCGGAAAGGCATCGAGAATGGCGATTGCCGTCTGGCCGGGCTGGAGCCGAGCGGCATTGGACTGCGCGATATCGGCGTCGATGGTCATTGAGGTCGGGTCGAGAAGGATCGCGATCCCGTCTCGCGGCCCGCCGCCATCCGTTCCCGAGGCGACCGTGTCTCCGAGGCCGGCCAGCCGGGAGACGACCACGCCGTCGAAAGGCGCGATGATCTGGTGGAGTGATAGCGTTCTTTCCTGCTTCTGCACCTGTAGCCGCGCGGTTTCCGCCGTCTGCCGCGCAGCATCGAGATCGCTGGTCAACTGCACCACAGCAAGGGTATCCGTATCGCGGCTGCTGGTCGCGACAGCACCGCGCTCGATAAGGAGTGTGGTGCGCTCGAGGGTCTTGCGGGCTTGTTCCAGCGAGACCTCGACCCGGTGCACAGCAGCCGCCGCAGCGGCGGCCTGGGATCTGGCAATCCTGAGTTCAATCTCGTCCATCGTCGCATCAAGGCGTGCAACGACCTGTCCCGCCATGAAATGATCGCCGACATCCAGCGGCAGGTCGACGACCCTGCCGCCGATTTCCGGCCGCAGGGTGATCGTCCGCCCGGCAACGACATAGCCGGAACCGATAATGGCCTGAGACAACGGTTTTTCAGGCTCTTGGATCGTCGGGGCTTTGCCTTGCGAGGACGGACCGACCTTCTCCTTTGCTGGCTGGGAGACGGTTCCGGATGCAAGAGCTTGCCAAAGCGCATCGGCGGATGGTGCAGGCATGAAGTAGGCCGCTGCTGCAAGTGCCGCGGCGGCGCCTGCCAGCGTCACGCCGAGCATCCGGAAGCGGCGGATAGCGGGCGTGCCGCGGGGCGGTGGTTCGACGCGATCGATCGACAGTGACCGAAGCCGAGTTGCGATATTCGCTTCAGCATTCATGGCAGTCTCCAGACGTTTACGGCGTCAATGTCCGTTGCCGAGACGTCAGGTGCGACCTCGATCATGATTCAGCACGTCTCAGATCGCGATCTGGATCGCCGGGAGCCGCGAGTCAGGCCATAGTGGCGGCAAATATGGTTGCCCGGAGACAAGGTCTCATGCTGTTCGTGCCGCTGCCGTTCGTCGTTGCTCTCCTGCTTCTGCTGCTGTTTCTGACCGTGGTGCGGCGGGATGACGAACTTGCCGCAAACCGCCCGTTTCTCATCCTGCTTCTGGTTTGCGCCCTGCAGTCGGTTTTCGTCGGGCTGCGCTGGGGCTACGGTTTGCAGTGGATCGGCCATCTGACGCTCGCCTTTGCGACGATCATGCCGCCCCTTGTTTATGCGGGGGTCCGCAGGCTGGGCGCAGACAGCCGCCGACGCTGGCCCGTTCTTCTGACATTCTACAGCTTCCCCGCTGTGGTCATCGCCGTGCTGGTCGTCGTCTGGCCTCAGGGCATCGATAAGGCGATGATCCTGATTTATGTCGCCTACGCTCTCGCATTGCTCTGGCTTGTTCGGTCCGGTCCGGACGTGCTGCGCCTTGCACCGTTCGAAGCGGCGCAGCCGGCGCATCGGGCTCTCGTCTTTGCCGCCGCCGCCTTGTGCTTTTCGGCAACGGTCGACGCACTCGTGCTGCTCGATTTCGAATCGACACATGGCGCACATGCCGGCATGATCATCAGCATCGCCAATCTTCTCGGCCTGTTCATGCTCGGCATTGCAGCCGCCGCGGCCAGCCGGAACTCCACGCCCGTCGAAACCCCTGAGATCGCGCCGCCCTACGACCCGGCCGAAGACAAGGATACGATCGCCAAAATCCATGAGCTTATGCAGGAAAAAAAGCTGTACCGCGACGCCAACCTCAATCTTGAGCGCCTGGCCCGAAAGGCCGGAATACCGTCGCGACGCATCTCGACGGCGATCAACCGGATCACGGCCAAGAACGTCTCGCAATATGTCAACGATTATCGCATCGCCGAGGCGTGCCGTCTGCTGGCCGAAACGGACCGATCCGTAACCGAGATCATGCTGGAGGCCGGGTTCCAGACCAAATCGAATTTCAATCGCGAGTTCCGTCGTGTCACCGACATGACGCCTGTGGCCTGGCGCGAGAAGTGCGCTTTTCCCTCGAGTTCAGCTTAGCGCCTCAGCCGGACTTGCCGGCCAAAAATTGCGGATCGGCAACTATCCATTGCGGATGGCTGGTCTCTGCTACTATGCGATCGGACAACAAATCGCCGCAAAAATGTCAAAAAAGTATCAGCCCAGCGTCGATGGCGTAGTAGCGGCGGTGAGTGTCCGCGCGTACAGTCGGATTATTGGAAAAGAACAATGGCCTCTGGGAGGAGGTGCCGGTGCGGGATAACCCAGCCGCGGCAGGCAGGAGGACGACATGAATCCAGATTTGGAAGTGGTCGCGATCGGCAGCGCCGAGTCCTTCAAGGCCTGGGAACACGGCTATCCCTACCGGACGGTACGCTGGCACTTCCATCCCGAATATGAAATCCACCATGTCGTCGCAACGACGGGACAATATTTCGTCGGCGATTTCATTGGCGAATTCGAACCCGGAAACCTGGTACTGACAGGCCCGAACCTGCCGCACAACTGGGTCAGTGACGTGCCGCCGGGCACTTGCCTGCCGTTACGCTGCCGGGTCCTCCAGTTCTCCGAAACCTTTTTTGCCGACGCAAACAGGGTTTTTCCCGAGCTTTCCGGATGCATCGACATTCTGGAGATGAGCCGCCGCGGCGTGCTATTCACGCCGGAAACGGCGGCACTCGTCGGGCCAATCCTCGGCGAACTGGTGGAAGCCAAGGGAATTCGCCGTATCGAGCTTTTCATGAATGTGCTGAATGCGTTGAGCAGCGCCGAGAATGCTTGCACGCTCGCCAGCGCCCGCTATCATCCCGATCCTTCAGGGTTCATGTCGGCCGGCGTCAATCAGGCATTGGCCTACATCAACACGCATCTGACGGAGCCGTTCAGCGAAGCCGATCTTGCGGAGTTGACCGGCCAGAGCCCGAGTGCGTTTTCCCGCAGCTTCCGCCGGCATACCGGCATGGCGCTCGTCCAATATGTCAATCGGTTGCGGATCAATTTCGCCTGCCATCTGCTGATGAGCAAAGCCGAAATGTCGATAACCGACATCTGCTTTGCAGCCGGCTTCAACAATATATCGAACTTCAATCGTCGTTTTCTGGATCAGAAGGGCATGGCGCCCTCCCGCTTCAGAACATTGCTGGCACAGAACGTAAGAGCGGTGGAGGCCGCCTAAAAAAGGAGGACCGGGAGGAGAGACCAGACAATCGGGGCAAGAAGCAGCGGCATGAGAATGCCCGAACGAAGAATCTTGTCCGCGTGTCGGCCCCAACAAGCATCGCCGTAGGGTCTGCTTTAAAGGCTGCACAACGGAACAAGCGTCGAGCTCAATACATGAGCTTGAGGCTTCATCAAAACAACTATCATTTGGAGCGGAGGAATTCCAATGACTGAATTCGCATTGAAACTGGCAGGCGCTGCAACACTCGCCATCGGCCTTCTCGCCGGCACGTCCGCATTTGCACAGTCCGCGAAAGTGACGGACGCGACGGTTGCTTTCCTGATGCCCGACCAGAGCTCGACGCGCTACGAGGAGCATGACTATCCGGGTTTCCAGGCGGAGATGAAGAAGCTCTGCGCTGGCTGCAAGGTGATCTATCAGAATGCAAACGGTGACGCCTCTCGTCAGCAGCAGCAATTCAACTCCGCGATTTCCCAAGGCGCGAAGGCAATCGTGCTCGATCCGGTCGACTCCACGGCAGCGGCGTCGCTCGTCAAGATGGCGCAGAGCCAGGGTGTCAAGGTCATTGCCTATGACCGGCCGATCCCATCCGCGGTCGCCGACTACTATGTTTCCTTCAACAACGAGGAGATCGGCAAGATGATCGCCAAGTCGCTGGTCGATCATCTGAAGGCGAAGAACGTGAAGGCGGGTGACGGCGGCCTTCTGGAAATCAACGGTTCGCCGACCGATGCGGCGGCCGGCCTGATCAAGAAGGGCATCCATGCCGGTCTCGCCGACGGCGGCTATCCGGTGCTGGCCGAGTTCGATACGCCGGAATGGGCGCCGCCGAAGGCGCAGCAATGGGCAAGTGGCCAGATTACCCGCTTCGGCAAGAAGATTTTGGGTGTTGTCGCGGCAAATGACGGCACCGGCGGCGCGGCCGTCGCAGCCTTCAAGGCAGCCGGTATCGATCCGGTGCCGCCCGTCACCGGCAACGATGCGACGATCGCCGGCCTGCAGCTCATCATCGCCGGCGACCAGTACAACACGATCTCCAAGCCGAGTGAGATCGTCGCCGCGGCAGCGGCAAATGTCGCGATCCAGTTGCTGTCGGGCGAAACGCCGAAGGCCGATACGAAGCTCTTCGATACGCCGACGCAACTCTTCGTGCCGGCGCTCGTTACTTCGGAGAATCTGAAGGCCGAGATCATCGACAAGCAGGTCAACGGCAAGCCGATCCAGACTGCAGACCAGCTCTGCGGCGATCGCTATGCGGAAGGCTGCAAGAAGCTCGGCATCACGAAGTGACTACCTCCTCCCGCCAATTGCCCCGGCCGCTCGAGGGCGGCCGGGGAGCCGGGAACTTATCCTCCCCATTCATTTAGAAAGGCTCGCGACATATGACTGATGCTTCCGACCAAACAGCCGCGACAGGCGAGTTGGTGCTCAGCCTTCGCGGCATCTCCAAACATTTCGGCGCGGTGTCGGCGCTGACCGACATCGATCTCGACGTGCATGCGGGCGAGGTCGTTGCCCTCGTGGGCGACAACGGCGCCGGCAAGTCGACGCTCGTCAAGATCCTTGCCGGCGTTCACCAGCCGAGCGCAGGCACGATCACCTTTCGCGGCTCCAAGGTGACGCTGAGCGATCCGAGCACCGCCCTGCATCTGGGCATCGCCACGGTTTTCCAGGATCTGGCGCTGTGTGAAAACCTGGATGTCGTCGCCAATATCTTCCTTGGACGGGAACTCAGCCCGCTGAAACTCGACGAGACAGCGATGGAGGTCCGCGCCTGGACGCTGCTGAACGAGCTTTCGGCCCGCATTCCAAGTGTCCGCATTCCCATTGCATCGCTCTCCGGCGGGCAGCGACAGACGGTGGCGATCGCGCGGTCGCTGCTTCTTGAGCCGAAACTCATCCTGCTCGATGAGCCCACGGCAGCCCTTGGTGTCGCCCAGACGGCCGAAGTTCTGAACCTCATCGAGCGCGTCCGCGACCGCGGGCTCGGGGTCGTCATGATCAGCCACAACATGGAAGACGTCCGGGCCGTGGCGGATCGCATCGTCGTGTTGCGGCTCGGCCGGAATAACGGAATTTTTTATCCCGATGCGTCCAATCAGGACTTGGTCAGCGCCATTACCGGTGCCAGCGAAAATGCAGTTTCGCGCCGCGCCGGGCGCCGTCAGGCGCAGCAGCAAATAGGGCAGGAGGGTCAGATATGACCAGCGACATCAAACAAGCGGGAACGCTCCTTGACCGCAGCGATATTCGCGTCAAGCACGATGCCGGTCTCGGCGGCACGATCCGTTCGTCGATCGACAAGGTACGCTCCGGCGATCTTGGTTCGCTGCCGGTGGTCGTTGGCCTGATCATCATCTGGACCGTCTTCGGCACCCTCAACCCGACGTTCCTTTCGAGCAACAACCTTGCAAACCTCCTGTTCGACGCATCGACGGTCGGCGTCATCTCGCTCGGAATCGTCTGCGTGCTGATGGTCGGCGAAATCGATCTTTCCGTTGGCTCGATCAGCGGCTTTGCCTCTGCCATGGTCGGGATGCTCTGGGTCAACGAGGGCTGGCCGGTTGCCGTTGCCGTTATCGCCGCACTCCTCGTCGGTGGATTGATCGGATCGCTTTACGCATTGCTTTTCAACCGGCTGGGAATGCCGAGCTTCGTTTCGACACTGGCGGGCCTGCTGGCGGTGCTCGGCATGCAGCTTTATCTGCTTGGCGCGACGGGCTCGATCAATCTGCCCTATGGGTCGGCCATCGTGAATTTCGGCCAGCTCATGGTCATTCCGCGGCCGCTCGCCTATGTCTTTGCACTGCTTCCCGGCATCGTCATGCTGGTTTCGGGCTATCGCGCGGCTCTCCGCCGCCGCGAGGCCAATCTCTCCTCGCGGTCTATCGGCGGCCTCGTGGCGCGCGCCGTTGCGATCACCGTCGCGCTCGAATTCGTCGCCTTTTATCTCAACCAGGATCGCGGCATCCCGTGGATGTTCGCGCTCTTCGTCGCACTGGCCATCGTGATGAACTATGCGCTGACGCGGACCCAATGGGGCCGGTCGATGGCAGCGGTCGGCGGCAACCGTGAAGCGGCGCGCCGTGCGGGCATCAACGTTCGGCGCATCTACACGAGCGCCTTTGTTCTCTGTGCAATGTTTGCAGCACTCGGCGGCGTGCTCGCAGCGGCGCGTCTCGCATCGGCGAGCCAACAGGCTGGCACGGGCGATGTCAATCTGAATGCGATCGCCGCCGCCGTCATCGGCGGAACGAGCCTCTTCGGTGGCCGCGGCAGCGCATATTCGGCGCTGCTCGGCATCATCGTCATCCAGTCGATCGCGAGCGGGCTGACAATGCTCGATCTGTCCTCGGCCCTTCGTTACATGATCACCGGCGCAGTTCTCGCCATTGCCGTCATCGTCGACTCCCTGGCACGCCGGTCGCGAGTTTCGCACGGCCGGGCCTAATATAACGACCAAGGTAAGGAATGATATGAGACAGGAACTTTCTGGAAAGGTCGCAGCCATTACCGGGGCCGCCTCGGGGATCGGTCTTGAATGCGCCAAATCGCTATTGCAGGAGGGCGTGAGCGTCGCTCTCGTCGACAGAGCCGAGGACTCCCTGAGGAAACTGTGTTCCGAGCTTGGTCCCGAGGCATTTCCGCTGGTTATCGATTTGACCGATCCCGCCAGCGTCGCGACAATGATGCCGCAGATATTGGAAAGGTTCGGAAAGCTCGACATCTTTCATGCCAACGCCGGCTCTTACATCGGCGGTGAGGTCGTCGACGGGGATCCAGACGCCTGGGACCGGATGCTGAACCTGAACATCAATGCGGCGTTCAGATCGGTCCGGGCGGTGTTGCCCCACATGGTGGAGAGGAAGACCGGCGATATCATCGTCACCAGTTCCATCGCCGGCCTAGTTCCGGTCGTATGGGAGCCGATCTACACGGCCTCCAAGCATGCGGTGCAGGCTTTCGTCCACACGGTGCGACGGCAGGTCTCAAAACATGGCATTCGCGTTGGCGCGGTTGCGCCAGGCCCGGTGGTGACGGCGCTAATCAGCGACTGGCCGAAAGCAAAGCTTGACGAAACGATCGCGGCGGGCGGATTGATGGAGGCGACGGAGGTGGCGGAGGCGGTGTTGTTCATGCTGTCCAGACCGCGCAATGTCACGATCCGCGATCTCGTCATTCTGCCGAACAGCACGGACCTCTGAAGATGATGCAATATTTTATCGGTGTCGACGTCGGGACAGGCAGCGCCCGGGCGGGTGTCTTCATGGAGAATGGCAATCTGCTGGCTTCGGCAAAGCGCCCGATTACGATCTGGCACGAGGCCGGCAGCATCGTCGAGCAATCCGGCGAACAGATTTGGAAAGCGGTTTGCGGCAGCGTCAAGGAAGCTGTGGCGTCGGCTGGAATCCCGGCTACGGCCATTGCCGGACTGGGTTTCGACGCGACCTGTTCTCTCGTTGCCGTCAAAGCTGACGGCGCGCCGGTGGCCGTGGGTCCGTCCGGTGATCCGGATCGCAATATCATCGTCTGGATGGATCATCGCGCTGCCGGCGAGGCGGCTGAAATCAACAGCGGCAATCACGGAGTTCTGCGTTACGTCGGAGGCAGTATTTCGCCCGAGATGGAAACGCCGAAGCTTCTGTGGCTGAAGCGCAACCTGCCGCAATCCTTTGCCGCTGCCGATCACTTCTTCGACCTCGCGGATTATCTGACCTGGCGCGCGACCGGCTCTTTGAGCCGATCGATTTGTACGGTGACCTGCAAGTGGACATATCTTGCCCATGAGAAACGCTGGGATGCGGCCTATTTCAAGGCTGTCGGCCTGGAAGAGCTGGCGGCGGAAGGCTTTTCGAGAATCGGTACGGACATTGTCGAACCCGGTACGGCGCTGGCGAATGGGCTGACCGAGGCGGCCGCCGTCGATCTGGGGTTGCCGATCGGAACCGCAGTCGGAGCGGCCCTGATCGATGCCCATGCGGGGGGCGTCGGTACGCTTGGAGGTGATGGCGGATCGAAAGTGCAAAACCGGCTCGCCTATGTCTTCGGCACATCGGCCTGTTCGATGGCCTCGAGCGACAATCCCATTTTTGTCGGCGGCGTATGGGGACCATATTACTCGGCGATGATACCGGGGCTCTGGCTGACGGAAGGCGGCCAGTCGGCTGCTGGAGCCGCCATCGATCATCTGGTCACGATGCATCCCGCATCTGCCGAAGCCCGCGCGAAGGCGGAGATGGAAGGTCTTTCCCTCGTCGCATGGCTTGACCGGCAGGCTATCGAATTGAGCCCCGACTTGACGCGTGGCGTCGAGCTTGCAAAGTCGGTTCATGTCGTTCCGGAATTTCTCGGAAACCGGTCACCCCATGCCGATCCTGATGCCCGCGCGGTCATCGCCGGCATCGGACTTGAGGCGGAGATCGCTGATCTGATTTCGCTTTATATCGCCGGTCTCTGCGGTATCGGCTATGGCTTGAGACAGCTTCTGGAGACGCTGTCAAAGGATGGCATCGAGATTGGTACGATCGTTGCGAGCGGTGGCGCCGCGCAAAGCAATCTCGTGCGGCAGCTTCTGGCCGACGCGACGAATGCGCCGGTCGCGATCGCCAATACCGAGGAGCCGGTATTGTTGGGCGCGGCAATGCTGGGAGCTGTTTCGGCCGGGCGCTATGCTTCGCTGCTGGAAGCAATGAAGGCTATGTCGAGCCTCTCGAGGATATTCTCTCCCGCAGGTGGAGCTGTCGCGTCGCTGCATGAGAGACGTTATCGCGCTTTCGAGCTGCTGCAGTCCGCGGACCGGGAAATCCGTCGGTTCGCGGCAGCGGGCGCTTGACCGAGCATGGCCGCGATTAGGCAAAAAGTTCGCTGAGTTCCGCTCGCGCGATGTCTCGGAGCCGGACCGCCTCACTCATGTCGATCGAGCGGTACGGCCAGCGCAGGCGGGGGCCGACAGGTCCCCAGTTGCCGATGGCGCAGAGGAGTTTGTCGAGCGCGGCGTTCGAGTATCCGAACCGCTGGCGATAGGGAACGATGTGCGTTTCCATGAATTTGCAAATGCGGCGCTCCAAACCGAGTGCGGCATGAATGTCTTCCTGCATCGATGCGGTCCACATCTGCGCGCCTCGGGGGCTCAGACAGCAAACGTTGGAAAAGGAACCCGCTGCAACGCCCTCGACAATGCCGGTTGCAAGGTGATGACCGGGGACAAAGATTGAGAGCGCCGAAAGGTGCTGGCGAGCTTCCGCATACCATTGCTTGTCGCCGTCAGCCACCTTCGCACCGATGACGCCTGGCGCCGCAGTGCAGATTCTGCCCAGTTCTTCCGGCGTCAGGGCACGTTTGGCATGCGGCGGATTGTAGAGGATCAGCGGGATGCCGTTTGCGGCATCGGTGGCGCGTTTCAAAAAATCGATTACTTCCTGGTCCGTCACGGGCCACCAGTCGGGGAGGATGACCTGGATCGCCAGCGGTTCTAAGAGCGCCGAGCGGCGAACCCGCTCCAGCATGATGCGGGCATCCGGTTGGCATGCGCCGATGACGAAGTTCATGCCGGCTTCGATGCACCGTTCGGCCAACATTGATTGAATACGGTCGAACTCGGCTTCCGTCTGGCTATGAAATTCACCGGCCGTGCCGTTGGAATAGATGCCGTCGACATCAGCCGCGATCAGGATGTCGATCTCCTCGCCAAGCTTTGCGAATTCGATATCGTCGTCCACCCCGATCGGCAGGAGAAGAGTTGCCCAATTGCCGGCGATGGCATGCCGCTTATTTGCTGTCACTTTACGTCTCTCAGTTCAGATCATCGCGAATGCAGGCTTTGAAGCGGCCCGGTTCGATCTCTCTCAGCTCCGGAACCGCCTTCCCGCAGGCGTCCAATGCATGCGGACAGCGCGTTCGGAAGACGCAGCCGCTCGGCGGATTGGCCGGGCTCGGTATGTCGCCTTTGAGGATTTGGCGGTTGCGCCGAACATGGGGATCGGTCGACGGGATCGCCGACAGCAGCGCACGCGTATAGGGGTGCTGCGGCCTGGCGTAGAGATCGGCACTCGGCGCGATTTCCATGATGCGGCCGAGATAGAGCACGATCACCCGATCGCAGATATATTCGACGACAGCCAGATCATGGGAAATGAAGAGCATGGTCAAGCCAAGGCGTAGCTGCAACTCGCGCAGCAGATTGATGATCTGCGCCTGGATCGAGACGTCAAGTGCGGAGACCGGCTCGTCGGCCACGATGAATTCGGGCGACAACGTCAAGGCGCGGGCGATGCCGATGCGCTGGCGCTGGCCGCCTGAAAATTCGTGCGCATAGCGATTGATCGCGTCGGCAGGCAGATCAACCTGGGCGAGGGCGGAACGTGCCCGCTCCAGCCTCTCCTTGCCGGTTCCAATGTGCTGGATCTTCAGTCCCTCCGTCAAGATCTCGCCGATCGTCATGCGAGGCGAGAGGCTGGCGAAGGGATCCTGAAAAATATACTGCATGCGCGGTCGCGTGCGTCTCAGGGCAGAGGCGGAAAGCGCGGTTAGTTCCACGCCATCGAAACGCACGCTGCCCGCCGACGGCTCCACAAGGCGAAGGACCGAGCGTCCGATCGTGGTTTTTCCGCTGCCGGATTCCCCGACAAGCCCGACGACCTCACCCCTGCCTATATCGAAGGAGATGCCCTGAAGAACGTTCAGCTTGGTACCTCGAGACGTATAGTGTTTCCCAAGATCGCGAACGGAGAGCAATGGCGCACTCATCTATATCTCCCGCCATCTTATGCAGCGGCTGCGGTGCTGCGGATTGACCTCTTCGAGCGCCGGAACGGCTGCGCGGCAGGCATCGATCGCGAATTTGCAGCGCGGGGAAAATGCGCAACCGGCCGGCATGTTCATCAGGCTCGGGACCACGCCCGGAATGGCGGCGAGCTTCTCGCCGGCCTGTTTCATGCGCGCCGCATCGCCGAGACGCGGCATGGAGGCCAGCAAGCCGATCGTATAGGGATGGCGCGGATTGCTGAAGACCTCGCCGACCGGCCCCTCTTCGACGATCCGCCCGGCATACATGACCGCAACACGATGGGCGATCTCCGCGACGACGCCGAGATTGTGCGTGATAAACAGCATCGCCATGCCGCGCTCGCACTGCAGCCGGAGGAGCAGATCCAGAATCTGTGCCTGGATTGTCACGTCCAGCGCCGTTGTCGGCTCATCGGCAATCAGCAACGTCGGATTGCAGGCGAGAGCCATGGCGATCGTTGCCCTCTGCCGCATGCCGCCCGACAGCTCATGCGGATATTGACCGGCGCGCCGCTTGGCATCCGGGATGCCGACGCTTTCGAGTAGCTGGACCGCCGCATTCATAGCCGCTTTCCGATCCGCTTCGCGATGGATGCGGATCGGTTCCGATATCTGGTCGCCGATCGTGAAGACGGGATTGAGGCTCGACATCGGCTCCTGAAAGACCATGCCGATATCATCGCCCCTGATGCAGCGCATATCCTCATCATCGAGAGAGACAAGATCACGGACGGCGCCGTTCTTGCTCTTCAGACGGATGCTGCCCGCCGCAATCTTTCCAATATTGCGGGTGAGCAAACGCATGACGGAAAGGCTGGTCACCGACTTGCCGGACCCGGATTCGCCGACGAGCGCCAGGGTCTCGCCGCCGGCAACGGTCAGATCGATATCATTGACGGCCGTGATCTCGCTGCCGCGAACGCGGAAGATCGTTCGCAGCCCCTTTATATCGAGAACGGGATCGGCGGCGGGCTCCATGGCGTGCCTCAGTTCAGCAGGCCGGTTGCGCGCAGGATGTCATCGATCCGCGCCGTTTCGGCCTCGTTCAGCGCCGAGCGCGGCCGCGGCATGACGGCGGTATCTATAATTCCGAGGCTGCGCATGGCCGCCTTGAACGCGCCGATGCCCGATGCACCGCCACTGACGCGGCCCTGGGCGACCCAAACGATTTCGAAGAGCCGGCAAAGGCGCTCCTGCTCCTTTTTCGCTGCCGACCAATCGCCGCGCTGGGCCGCATCCCAAAGGCGCACGTAGCCGTGCGGATCGACATTGGCGATGCCCGGCACGACGCCGTGCGCGCCCATCAATAGTGCATTGTCGACGACAATCTCGGAGCCGGTCATCAGGAAGACGTCCTTATGTTCGGCGAGATCGAGCAGCACATAGCGGAAATTGCCGTCATCGCCGCTTGAATCCTTGAGGCCGATGATGGTGCCTTCCTTCGCCAGCGTCACGACGGTCTGCCGCTGCAGCTTCACATGAACGCAGACGGGAATGTCGTAGGCGACCACCGGAACGTCCACCGCATCCCTGATATAGCGGAAATGATCGAGGATCTCGGATTGGCTGGTGACCGTGTAAAAGGGTGCCGTAACCACCACCGCATCGGCGCCCGCGGCTTTCGCGACCTTCGAATGAGCGATGACGCGATCGGTCGTCGGATCGATGGCGCCGACGATGAGCGGTACGCGGCCGTTCACCACCTTGGCCGAATGTTCGATGATCTCGCGCCGCGTCTTTTCGTCGTGGAAGACCACCTCGCTCGTCGAGCCGAGCACGAACACGCCATGGCAGCCGGCATCGATCAGATGTTCGAGAACACGCGTGTAGGACGGATAGTCGACAGTGAAATCCGCATTGAGCGGGGTTACGACGGGGGGAACGACGCCCTTGAATTTGGTCATTTTGCTTTCTTTCGATTGTCAGTTCAGTTCGGCACGAGGGTCGAAGGCATCTCTGAGGCCATCGCCGATGAAATTGATTGCAAGCACGGCAAGGATCAACGCTCCGCCGGGGAAGAGCCATTGCCAGGGATATTGTTCGAGAACGGCGGTCGAGCGGGCGGCATTGAGCATGTTGCCCCAGCTTGCGGCAGGCGGGGCAATGCCGAGACCGAGGAAGGACAGACCGGCCTCCAGCAGGATGGCATTGGCGATCTGCAGCGTTGCGTAGACGACCAGGATGTCGATCGCGTTCGGCAGGCCGTGGCCAAGCAGCAGGTGCCCGATACCGGCCCCCATGCCGCGCGATGCCGTGACGAAGTCACGCTCGCGCAGCTCAAGAAGCCGCGAGCGGACCATGCGCGCAAGGAGCGGCCAGGAGAGCAGCGAAATGACGAGCACCGTCGGCCAGATGCCTGTGCCAGCGATCGAGGCGAGCACAAGCAAGAAAATGACGGGCGGCAGGGTCATCACCAGATCGACGAAGCGCATCGAAACGGCATCGGCCCACCGGCCGGCCAGCGCGGAAATGGCGCCGAAGAGGAAGCCGATGATCGCTGAAAGGGCAGTTGATGCAGCGGCGACAAGGAGCGAAATCCGTCCGCCTTCCAGAACGCGTGCGAAGACGTCGCGGCCGACGCCGTCAGTTCCGAACCAGTGCGTAGCCGTCGGCTCGCTGTTCATGGCCAGAAGATCGATATCGTTCGGCTGGAACCGCCACCACAGCGGATAGGAGAGGATCAGAAACAGCATCGGAATGGCGATGCAAATGCCGGCGACGGCGGCGCGGTTGAGCAGAAAGCGCTCGAATGCGCGGGCAAGTGGCCCAGGGCTGCGGTGGGACGTCGAGCGAGCAAACATCGTCAGCCCACCTTGATGCGCGGATCGACGACCGCATAGGTGATGTCGGTCAGCAGATTGACGACGATGACGCAGATGCCGATGATGAGCGTCGCCCCCATGATGACCGGATAATCGCGCGTCTCCACGGCATTGACGAGAAGCAGACCCATGCCCGGCCAGTTGAAGACGCTCTCGATGAAGATGGCGCCGCCGATCGCAAGCCCGATGGTCGAACCGATGAGGGTGACAATGGGGAGGAGGGCATTGCGGAGCGCATGCTTGGTGATGACCCAGAACTCCTTCACTCCTTTGGCGCGGGCTGTGCGGACATAATCCTGATTGAGAACCTCGAGCAGCGAAGCGCGCATATAGCGCGTGATCAATGCCGCCTGCGCGATGGACAGCAGCGCGGCCGGCAGGATCAGGTGATGAATGAGATCGCCGATCGAAAATTCCTCGCCCGGCGTCAGCATGCCCCCGGAGGGCATCCAATGCAGGCGAACGGAAAAGATATAGAGTCCGATAAGGGCGCTGAGGAATGCGGGGCTGGAAATTCCGGCAAGCGCGAAGACTGAGAAGGACAGATCGGCGAGCGAATTGCGGCGAACGGCGCTGAAAACGCCCACGGCAATGCCGGCAATAATGGCAATCACCAGCGCCGAACCCATCAGAAGCACGGTCGGTCCGATCCGCGACAGCACGAGACCGAGAACCGGCTGGTCGAGACGCTTGATCGAATAACCGAGATTCCCCGTCAGCGCGTTCTGCAGCCATCCGAGATATTGCAGCGGCAAGGGCTGGTCGAGGCCCAGGTTCCTGCGCAGATTGGCAAGGTCGCCTGGCGACATCGGGACGTTCGGATCGATATAGGCGTCGATCGGATCGCCGGGCGCCAGACGCAAGAGCAGGAAGATCAGCATGCTCAGGGCGATGAGCATGCCTACCCCTATCACCAGGCGTCGAAGGCTGTATCGAAGCATTGTAAATCCGTCTTGTCAGGGCGGCCGGGGCCACCCTCAAGCTTGGAAAGGACCGCCTTATTCGGCGATCGACCATTTCTGCGGATTGGCCTGATAAGGCCCGCCGCCCGGCGCCGGCGTCCAGACGAAGTCCTTCACCTTGGACGAAACGATGCCGTAGCGCTTTGCCACCCAGAGCGTTGCCCAGGGCAGATTGGTGTTCATGACCTTGCAGACGTCCTGATAGCGGCCGTCGCGCTTGGAGCTGTCTGTCTCGGCAAGTGCCGCGTTGAGTGCCGCGCTCAGATCCGGCATGCGCGCCCGAACGACGTTCGCTCCGGCCGGCGGGATCTGGCTTTCGTTCAGCCCGACATTGATGCTTCCGGCATCGGGTCCGTTCTGAAGTCCAGCATAGACCATCTGGAATTGGGCGATGTCCGGTTTCGAATTGAGGACGATGCTGTTGTAGGTCGGCGCATCGACTGCGCGGGGGACGATGTTGATGCCGACCTGGGCGAGCATGGCTTGGACGGCAGCCAGAACATTGGTGGCGAGCGGCGTCGTATAATAGGTCAGCAGCGTGATCGGCTTGCTGCCGTTGATCTGATCCCATCCCGCCTCCGTCAGCAACTGCTTGGCCTTTGCGGGGTCGTAGGCGTAGTCATCAACGTCTTTCGGTACCAATTGCTCGGCCACGTAGGCGCAATTGGCAGACTTGGCCGCGCCGCCATAGAGGCTCTTGATGATGGCATCGCGATTGATCGCGTACATCACCGCCTTGCGGACGCGCACATCCTTCCAGATCGGAGACTCGTGGTTGAAGCCGAGATAGTTGACGACGAAGGAATCGCCTTCGATAACCTTGAAGTTCTTGTCGTCCTTGAAAGTCGGCACGTCGTTGGAATCGACATAGGTGAACTGGATTTCACCGGATCTTAGAGCCGCGATTGCCGCAGCCGGATTGGCAAAATAGCGGTTGATGACGCGTTCGAGCGCAGGCTTGCCGCCGCGATATTCGGTGTTGGCGGCGAGCTCGACATATTGATCTGACACGTATTTCGTGAACTTGAACGGTCCGGTGCCGATCGGCGTGGTCGACCACCATGTGCTCTTCGCCAACTGATCGGCCGGTATCGAGGACAGGGCATGCTCTGGCAACATCATGACCTTGGTCATCGTGTCGAGAAAGCTGCCGGTCGGCGCGCTGAGCTTAATGACGACCGTGTGCTCGTCCGGTGTCTCGACGGATGCGATGCTCTGCAGCCGGGCGGCGAGCACCGAACCGGTCTTGACGTTCATTGCAAGGCCGATGGTGAACTTGGCGTCCTTAGCCGTGAATGCCTGGCCGTCATGCCATTTGGCGTCGGTGAGTTTGAACGTGTAGGTCTTCTGATCCGTGCTCACCTCGTAGGAACTCGCGAGTTCGCCGACGACTTTCTGCAGCTTCTCGTCATAGGTGACGAGTGGTTCGTAATAGATGCTGAGCCAGGTGAATCCGGCGGTTGCGGCAAGCGGATTGAAATTGCCCTGGAAGCCGCCCGGGCCAACATCGAAACCGCCGGAGAGGGTCGCCGCCTGCGTCTGGCCGACAAAGGCCGGAATTGCGGTCGTCGACAGCATGGCGGCAAGCGCGATGACGGATAAGCTAAACGGTCCTCTCATGTGTTCCTCCCACATTTGAACTTGTTTTGTTGTTGGCAATCACCCGGGCAATGCCCTCGTAGTGGCGATCCAGACGCCTGCGCGCCTCCTCCAGATCTTTTGTTTCCACAGCATCCACGATCGCGGCGTGATCGCGCCAGGTCGCCATCGGGTCGAGGTTCTCCAAGTTGACGAAATCGGACGCCTTGTAGAAAGCGAGCCAGAAGACATCGATCAGCCGCACCAGCGTTTCATTGTGCTGGCAGCGAAAGAGCAGCCGATGAAAGAGCTGATCGTCTTCGGCGAAGGTTTCTCCGCGCTCGGCGTGGACACGCATCCTGTTGACCGTGCTGCGCAGTTCGGCGATGTCATCCTCGCCGATCATCTCGATCGTCTTGCCGATCAATCCGACTTCCAGCGTCCGGCGGATTTCAAGGACCTCTTCGATCTGCCGCAGCGCGCCGCCGAGTCCATAGGCGAGATTGTCGAGCAGCGGTTCGAAGGAAAAAGCCTTCACGAAGATGCCGACTCCGCGCCGCGTTTCCAGCACGCCAAGCGATTCCAGCGCCTTTATCCCCTCGCGCAGCGAATTCCGGCTGACGCCGAGCTGCGTCGCCAGCTCTCCTTCCGCGGGCAGAAGCGTGCCCGGCGCCAAACCGTTTTCATCGATATAGGCGCGCAAACTCTCCTGAACCGAAACGTGCAGCAGGGGAGCGCGGGTCAGGGGCTTCATCGATTTCAAGGCCATCTCCGGCGTCTTCCATGGCGATCAAGATAAACCCAACATATCCACTTGTAGGATATCTGTCAAATGAACGGACCGATTGTTCACGGTGAGAACCTGATCAACGCCCTGGGGCGAGTTCTTCTTGGGTCTGACGATCACAATAAAGGGGCGCCGATAACCCGGTGGACCGCGTCCTTCGGCGGAGGCGATAGTCTCCTGCTATGCCGCTGGATTTCCGGATCGATGACTGCTGCGCTGTCCATGGCGCAAAATGATCTTCAGGCGCTGGTGCTCTCGCGGGCCAAAAGTTCAAATCCAAGATCCGTCTGCTCAGTATTAGGCTTGGCGGCGGCTTCCAGTGCCGCAAGAACCTTCTCCGCGGCCAGCCTTCCGGTTTCATAGCGGCGCGTTGCGATGGAAGAGAGCGACGGGGAAACGCAAGCGGCGAATTCGAGATCGTGAAAACCGATGATCGATATGTCATCCGGCACCCGCAGGCCCCGCTTTCGGCATTCCTGCATCGCGCCGAGAGCCAAATTGTCATCGGTGCAGAATATGGCTTCGGGAACATTGCCGCATTCATGCGCCGCGGCAAAGAGTTCCGATCCCAACGCCACCGAACTGTGCCGCGGCTTCTGAGCAATGATTTCCAAGTTTGGCATGTCGGCTTCTCGCATGGCTTTGTGATAGCCGTCAAAGCGCGACTGAGCGCGATGATCGAGATTGCCGGTGAGGAACGCAATCCGACGAAAGCCGCGGGCGATGAGATGGCGGGTTGCCGTGTAACCGGCATGTTCCTGGGACATGCCGATGTTGAGATTTATCGGGTCGTCGGAAAGTTCGAAGGTTTCGACGACCGGCAGGTTTGCTTGAATAAGAAGCTGTCTGGAAAGCGCCGTGTGGTGAATACCGGCGATGATGATCGCTTCGACCCTTTGTCCGAGCAGCGCTTTGATCGCGTTTTCTTCCTCGATTTCGGAATAGCGGCTGTTGACGACCAGTACCTGGAAACCGGCATCGATCAGAACTTCGTGCAGGGCAAAAAGATATTCGGCGAAGATCACGTTATAGAGGGTCGGAACGATCACGCCGATCGTGTGGGTGCGCGACGAGGCAAGCCTGCTCGCTGCGACATTCGGTACATAACCGAGTTCGTTTACCGCAGCATGGACGCGCAGGCGCAATCCCTCCGACACCGCCCCAGGCTTCCTCAGAACGCGGGATACGGTGATGGGGCTGACGCCAGCCAGGTTTGCCACATCATCTAAGGTTATTCGGCGCATCAAGTATCGTTCACATGTTGTTGAATTCGAATTCCGCAGAATAAGAATATCTATAAATACTTCATAGTTGACAGCGCTAGCAATTAGAATTTGACAGCGCTGTCAACCATGTTACGCTCCCAGAAATTCGGAAGGGATGGGATGGAGCCTTTTCCGGATTCAATCATGCCGATCAAAAAAGAAGGGGCGATGCAATTCGCCCGAGGAGGAGGACTTCTATGCTGAAAGCTACCAAAGTAAGATCCGCTCGGATCGCCGTGTTTTCCGTACCGTTCATTGCGCTGCTGAGTGGCGCCGCCCATGCAGAACCAAAAATCGTAGCCGGCCCCGCCGGCGATCCGCAATGCATGACTCCCTGGGCAGCCGATACGCAGTTTCTGCAATTCCCGAAAAAAGAAGGTCCCTACCGGATCGCACTTGCCAACGGCTATATCGCCAATACCTGGCGCATTCAGATGGTGCAGACGGCCAAGGCCTATGCCGCGCAACCCGATGTTGCAGCCAAGCTGAAGGAATTCAAGGTCGTATCGACGGGGGAAGATGTTCCCGCTCAGATATCGGCAATCAACAATTTCATTGATGCAGGCTACGATGCGGTCGTCGTGGATGCACAGAACCCGACCGCATTCGGCCCCGTCATCAAACGCGCCAAGCAGGCCGGCGTCATTCTGGTCGCCTTCGATAATACGCTCGATACCAAGGATGCCATCAACGTCAATGTCGACCAAAAGGGTCTTGGTGTCATCTGGGCCGATTGGCTTGTGAAGCACATGCCCAATGGCGGCAAGGTCCTCGAGGTGCGAGGGGTAGCCGGTACCTCCGTCGATACCGATCGGCACAATGGCATCAAGGAGACGCTGGATGCGTCCGGCAAGAAGTTCAATGTGACGGAAGTTGTCGGTAAATGGGACGACGCCGTTGCGCAGAAGGCGACTGCCGACGCGATCGCGACCAACGGTCCCTTCGACGGTATCACCGCGCAGGGTGGCGATACCGGCGTCGTGCAGGCAATGATGGATGCCAAGCATCCATTCGTGGTCTTCGGCGGCGAGACGGAAAACGGCTTCCGCAAGCTTTGTGCCGCGCATTCGGCCGATGGCCTGAAATGTGCGTCGGCGGGTACCGGACCGGCTCAGGTTGCCGTTGCCATCAAGACAGCGATCGCCGCTCTGGAAGGTCAGGTCATACCCCAGGCCGTAAAGCTCCCGACAGCTCTCGTCGAAGATCCGAATTTCAAGGAAGGCCAGGATTATTATCCCAAACAGTCCGATAACTTCTTTGTCGGCAATTCCTTCCCGACCTGCGGCATCAATTTCACCGCTCAGGAGATCATGGGGCAGACAAAGGAAAATCAATAGTTTCCTTTGATCCCGACGCTTGGCTGCGGACCATCGTGTCCGCAGCCTCGTTCTTGCGGCACCCGATGGGAGGTTGGGGCGTGAGTTTATCCGAACCGTTTTTCCGGATGGAAGGCATATCCAAGCGCTATGGCGGTGTCGTCGCGCTGAAAGAGGCCAACATCGCCATTCGACCGGGAACCATACACGCCGTTCTCGGTGAGAATGGCGCAGGCAAATCGACCCTCATCAAGATCATGGCAGGCGTCGTCGCCGCAGACGAAGGTCGCATGGTGTTCGACGGTAAAGAAGTGTCCTTTGCCACGCCTGCCGCGGCCAATAATGCGGGTATCGTCTGCGTCTTCCAGGAACTGTCGCTCGTTCCGGATCTGTCCGTGGCTGACAATGTCGTCATCAGCAATCCGCCGTTACGCTTCGGCATGATCGACCGTCGCAGGCAGAGGCGGATCGCTGAAGAAGCCCTGGCGCGAGCTGGCGCTTCCGATATCCACCCGTCCTCTCTCGTCAAGGATCTTCCGCTCTCCCGTCGGCAGATGGTCGAGATCGCCAAGGCGCTTGCCCGCAAACCGCGGATCATGATCCTCGACGAAGCAACCTCGGCGCTGACC
Organism: Rhizobium sp. BR 362; assembly: GCF_036528765.1. Taxonomy (NCBI): domain Bacteria; kingdom Pseudomonadati; phylum Pseudomonadota; class Alphaproteobacteria; order Hyphomicrobiales; family Rhizobiaceae; genus Rhizobium; species Rhizobium sp. BR 362. Next base: position 151,511 of record NZ_JARWGH010000009.1, read on the forward strand.
CAACCCGACGTCGAAAAGGTATTCAGCGTGCTGAAGCGGCTGCGCTTCGAGGGCATGGCGCTCATCTACATTTCGCATCGCATGCACGAGATTGCCCAATTGGCGGACGAGTGCACCGTCTTTCGCAACGGGCGCAGCATTGAATCCTATCCGGCCGGGACGAAGAGCGACCAACAGGTGATCGAGCTGATGATCGGGCGGGAATATACCAGCGTATTTCCGCCGAAACACGCAGCCGAGAACGGACTTGAGCCGATCCTTTCGTGCCGAAATCTTTCCTGGGGCGATCGGCTCTCCGCCATAAGCTTCGAGGTCCGGCCCGGCGAAATCGTCGGTCTCGGTGGACTGGACGGGCAGGGGCAGCGGGAGCTGCTGCTGGCGCTGTTCGGCGTGCTGCGCGACGTCAGAGGCGATGTGCAGATTGCAGGGCGAAGCGTGACGATGAAAAGTCCGAAACAGGCAAAATCCGCCGAGACATCGATCGCGCTTATCCCGGAAGACCGCAAGACCGAAGGGCTGATGCTGCCCATGACCGTGCGCGAAAATCTGTCGATTGCGGCACTCGACAGCGTGTCGAGCAGAGGCGTGATCGACCGCGCCGCCGAGGCCGACCGGATTGACGAACTGCTCAAGCTGCTGGCGATCAAGGCCGCGACAATCGATATGCCGGTCGGAGCGCTCTCCGGCGGCAATCAGCAGAAGGTCGTTATTGCCAAGTGGCTGATGAACCGGCCGAAGATCGTTTTGTTGAATGATCCGACGCGAGGGATCGATGTCGGTACGAAACAGGAGATCTACGTCTTGCTCCGCAAGCTCGCGGAAGCCGGCGTCGCGCTCATCTTCTATTCGACCGACTATGACGAGCTGATCGGCTGCTGCGATCGGGTGCTGGTGATGTACGACGGCAGCATCGTTCGGGTGCTGGAAGGCTCTGATATCAATGAACGGGAACTGATTGGCAGTGCGCTCAACATCGGTGCACACCTGACGGAACAGAAGGTCGGCCAATGAAAGAGATACCGCACGGCGAATGGCGCTTCTGGTATGCGCAACACAAGGGAACGCTGCTCGCCGCGGCGCTCTTTATCATCATGTTCGTGATCTATGTCTCGAACCATCCGGCAGGATTTACCCCCAATGTCGTGCAGACCGCATCGAACAAGGCAGCGTTGCTCGCCTTCGTCGCGATGGCGCAATGTTTTGTGGTCATCACGGCCGGCATCGATCTTTCGGTCGGCATGATCCTCATTCTCTGCAATTGTCTCGCCTCCTGGCTTGTCGTCGGAACGCCGTTTGAGACCGCTTTGGGCGTTGTCGCCGTTCTTCTGGCGGGGCTCGCCTGCGGCATGCTGAACGGGCTGGTCATCATCTTCGGACGGCTGCAGCCGATCGTGACCACGATCGCGACGAGCGCGATCTTCTTCGGATTGGCCCTGGTGCTGCGTCCGACGCCCGGCGGTGCGGTGAACGAGACGCTGGCGGATGCCTTTACCTCCAAACTTTTCGGGGTCATCCCCGCAAGCCTGGTCGTACTTGCCGCCACCCTCCTGATCTTCTGGATCCCGTTCAGCCGTTCGATTCTCGGGCGTGCCGCCTACGCAGCGGGATCCGCCGAAAACGCCGCCTATATGTCGGGCATGCCGATCAAACGTGCGAAATTCGCCGCCTATGCGCTCGCGGGATTGATGTCGGCTATCGGCGGGCTCTACCTGACCTTCTTTTCCTATACCGGCGAAGCTGCCTTCGCGAGCGGCAATGCCTATACGCTCTATTCGATCGCGGCGGTCGTGCTGGGCGGCGTTTCGCTGGCAGGTGGAAAAGGTGGCGCGGTCGGGGCCGTCTTCGGGGCATTGGCTTTCCGGACGATCGGCGATCTGCTGTTCGTCTTCGACCTCGACCCCCTTTGGCAGCCCCTGTTCCAGGGTGTCGTCCTGATGCTGGCCATCAGCATCGGCTGTATGGGTCTTGCGCGGGTTCGCAACCGTCTGGAGTGGTTTCAATGAGCGAGGATGCATCCCTCATACAACGATCCGGGATACCCGCGCGCCTGCGCCGCGTCGACCCGGCGGTGGCGATCGCCTTCGGTTGCATCCTGCTGCTGCTGCTCGGCGGCTCCATCTACTCGTCGAATTTCCTGTCGCCGGATTATCTGCTGCAGCAATTGAAAGTCGCATCGTTTCTCGGCGTCATTGCGACCGGCATGATGATGGTCATTCTCATCGGTCAGATCGACCTCTCGGTCCCCTGGGTGGTCGCCGCCGGAGCGATGATGGCCTGCGCGGCAACCGCCTACGGCCCCGTCGGATCTTTTTTTGCCATCCCGTTCGGGATCCTGTGCGGTGCAGTGATCGGGGCGGTCAATGGCCTTGCGGTTGCCTATCTGCGCATTCCGTCGATGATCATCACGCTTGCGACGAATGCAGTCGTGCAGGGGCTTATGGTCGTCTATACCGGCGGTTTCGCGCCCCAGGATGCGGCATCGCCGGCGATGCGCTTTCTCGCGACCGGCTATGTCATACCTCCGATCCCGAATGGTGTGCTCGTCTGGCTGGTTGTCGGCGTTCTCGCTGTTTTCCTATTGGTAAGGACAACATTCGGCCGTTCGCTATATGCGATCGGAAACCGGGAGAGAGCCGCCTACATGTCGGGGATCGACACACGCCGCATCACCCTGCTGGCATTCGTCATTTCCGGCGGGCTCGGTGCTCTGGGCGGCGTACTTCTGGCTGGCTATGCCTCCAAGGCGTCGCAATCGATGGGAGACGCCTATCTCTTGCCCTCGATTGCGGCTGTCGTCCTCGGGGGTACACATGTGCTCGGCGGCAAAGGATCATATCTCGGAACCGTCGCCGGCGTCATCCTGATTACGCTTCTGCAATCCATCCTATCCGTCATGCAGATCGAAGAAGCCGGACGGCAGCTCATCTACGGCGTCGTCATCATCTGCATGCTCCTGCTCTATGGGCGGCAGAAGCTAAGCTAGAGATGCGTTGGTTGCGGCCTCCTGCGGCCAACTGAATTGCGCACCACACTTGAAATGCCCTTCCGCTTCCGGCAAACAGCCGGAAGAACGAGGGCGAGGAAATGAGACACATCTATCTTGTCGGCATCGGAACAGGCAATCCCGAGCACCTGACCGTGCAGGCGATCAATGCGCTGAACAAGGTGGATGTCATTTTCATTCCCAGCAAAGGCGCGGCCAAGGCCGAGCTTGCCGATGTGCGGAAAGACATCTGCCAGCGCTACGTTACGAACCATGCCATCCGCTTTGTCGACTATGCCGTGCCGGTGCGCCAGACGGCAGACCGCAGCTACGTCCAAAGCGTCGATGACTGGCACGCCCAGATTTCGTCGACCTACGAACGGCTGTTCCAGGATCATATGAGCGAAGACGGAAGCGCTGCCTTTCTCGTCTGGGGCGATCCCAGCCTCTACGACAGCACGATCCGCATCATCGAGCGGGTCAAGGCAGGGGACCGCATTGCGCTCGGCTACAGCGTCATACCGGGGATCACCAGCATCCAGGCCTTGACGGCGAGCCACGGCATCCCACTCAATCTTGTCGGAAAGCCGGTGCAGATCACGACGGGCCGCCGACTGGCCGAGAGCTTTCCAGGTGTGGTCGAGACGGCTGTCGTCATGCTTGATGGCGAGCAGGCTTTCAGCAAGATCGATGATCCCGATGCCTATATTTATTGGGGCGCCTATCTCGGCACCGAGGATGAGATCACCATCGCCGGCCGGCTTGCCGATGTGTCCGACCGTATCGTCGAAACCCGGGCGGAGGCGCGGGCAAGACATGGCTGGATCATGGATATCTATCTGCTGCGCAAAGGATCAGATTTCGACGATCAGGCATGAGGCAATGTTTCGCCGCCAAATTGTTTGCCCGCCGGTGAGGATTATGTAAGGACATGTCCTTCGGGAAGGATGGTCTTATGGCGATGGCCGACAGGCAGATAATGGAAGAGCACGATATTTCCTTGCGCGGGGATGTCGCTGCGGTTGCCTGCGTTTCGAACGTGCCATCGATGACACGCGGCGCCTGCCCGTCCCTTAGCGCCCCGATGATCACCGGTGACGGCCTGCTCGTGCGCCTGCGTCCGACGACGCCGGGACTGACAATCGGGCAATTCCGAGCGCTCGCCCAGGCGGCTGAGAGGCACGGCAACGGACTGATCGAAATCACGGCACGCGGCAATCTTCAACTGCGCGGCATGACGGCGGAAAACATGGCCGGTCTCGCAGAGGATATCGCTCATGCCGATATAATCCCTGAAACGGGCGTCACGATCGAGGTCCCGCCGCTTAGCGGATTGGACCCGCTGGAGATCGCCGATGCCCGCGAGTTAGCCGCTCTGTTACGCGAGCAGATCGCCGCGCTCGATCCTCAGCCGGAGCTGGCACCCAAGCTCGCCATCATCATCGATGCCGGCGGGCGGCTGAACCTCGATGCGATCACAGCGGATATTCGGTTGAGGGCGGCAAGAATCGCCGAGAATTCGACGATGTGGGTTCTCGCCATTGGCGGCACGGCACAAACGGCGAAGGCTCTCGCATCTTTATCTACCGGACAATCCATACCGGCGATCATCGAGCTGCTGAAAGCGCTGGCTCTTCTCGGGCCACGCGCACGCGGCCGTGATCTCGATGTGGCCAGCCTGCGAAAGCAATATCAGTCGCCGGATGTCAGCGCCCTCAGCATGGCCGATCAGTATGTTTCGCCGACCGGCATCCATCCTCTCGGCAGCGATCGTCTCGCGCTCGGCCTCCGCCCATCTTTCGGGCAAATCCATGCGAGAGACCTTCTCCGTTTCCTCGCCGTCGCGGAAGATGCCGGAGCAAGCGAAATCCGCGCCGCGCCGGAGCACGCCATATTGGTGCTCGGCCTGGATGCCAAGGCAGCAAAAGCCGTCCAGTTGGCCGCGGCCAACTACGGCTTTCGAACGCGACCCGATGATCCGTCAAATCATTTGGAAGTCTGCGCCGGGGCAGGGGCCTGCGCCTCCGCCTTCTACCCAACGAAAGCCGCAGCGGCTGATCTTCTCGAGCTGGTTCCCGAGCTGCTCGACGGCTCGCTCACGATCCACCTCTCCGGCTGCCGCAAGGGCTGCGCCCATCCGGGCAATAGTGCCCTCACCATCGTCGGTGCGCCAATGGGCTATGGGGTTGTCGTAAATGGGTCCGCATCGAGCGAGCCTGTGGCCTACATCGGAAAAGAAGAGCTAAAATCCGCATTGGCAGAAATGAACAGGCTGGTGCGGAATAACAAAGTTGCTGGCGAATCGACGAAGGAGTGTCTTACACGGCTCGGCACCGACGCGATCGTGACAGCGCTACGACAGGGGTAGGAATGCCTGACTATGATTATATCCGTGAGGGGAATGCGATCTACGAGCGCTCCTTCGCAATCATCCGCAACGAGGCCGATCTGTCGCGCTTTTCGGATGCCGAGGCGGACGTTGCCGTCCGCATGATCCATGCCTGCGGCCTCGTCGAAGCCTCCGAGCATTTCGTCTTCTCTCCCGATTTCGTTTTGGCTGCCCGGACCGCGCTTACCAACGGCGCGGCGATCTTCTGCGATGCCGAGATGGTCGCCCATGGCGTTACGCGCACACGCCTGCCTGCCGGCAACGAGGTGATTTGCACGTTGCATGATCCGCGCACGGCGGAACTGGCGAAAACGACCGGCAACACCCGCTCGGCAGCAGCAATGCATCTCTGGGGCGATCGTTTGGCGGGCGCTGTCGTCGCCATCGGCAATGCGCCGACGGCATTGTTCCATCTTCTCGAAATGCTGCGCGACGGCGCTCCGAAGCCTGCTGCCATCATCGGCATGCCCGTCGGTTTCGTGGGCGCCGCCGAATCCAAGGACGCTCTGGCGGAGCATTCCTATGGCGTGCCCTATGCCATCGTTCGCGGCCGTCTTGGCGGCAGCGCCATCACCGCCGCGGCAATCAACGCACTGGCGAGGTCTGGCCTATGAGCGCGCAGTCTACCGGCCGGCTGATCGGCGTCGGCACCGGCCCCGGCGATCCGGAACTGCTGACCATCAAGGCCGTCAAAGCCCTGGAGAAGGCTGAAGTCGTCGCCTATTTCGCCAAGCAGGGGAAAAATGGCAATGGCCGTGGCGTCGTCGGGGATGTGCTCAGAACCGATGTGACGCTGTTGCCGCTCTACTATCCTGTGACGACGGAGATCGACAAGAACGAGGCCGATTACAAGCGCCAGATTGCCAATTTCTATGACGCCTCCGCCGAGATGGTCGCCGCCTATCTCAAGGACGGCAAGACAGTCGCCGTGCTCAGTGAAGGCGATCCGCTGTTATACGGTTCCTATATGCATCTGCATGTGCGGCTTGCCGACCGCTACCAGACGGAAGTCATTCCGGGCGTGACCGCGATGTCCGGATGCTGGTCGCTGGCCGGTGTGCCGATGGTGCAGGGAGACGACGTTCTTTCCGTACTCCCGGGCACCATGGCGGAAGCCGAACTCGCCCGCCGGCTTGGCGATACACAGGCGGCTGTGATCATGAAGGTCGGTCGCAACTTGCCGAAAATCCGCCGCGCGCTGGAAGCTGCTGGCCGCCTCGACGAAGCGATCTATGTCGAGCGTGGCACGATGGCGAACGGCGCGATGACGCCACTCAAGGAGAGGGGGGACGCCGAAGCGCCCTACTTCTCGCTGATCCTCGTTCCCGGCTGGAAAGACAAGCCATGAGCGGCCGTCTCTATGTCATCGGCACCGGTCCCGGCAATCCGGCGCAGATGACCCCGGAAGCGCTGGCGGCGGTGGCCGACGCGACGGAATTTTTCGGTTATGGCCCATATCTCGATCGCCTGTCGCTGCGGCCGGATCAGATCCGCCAGGCCTCCGACAACCGCGAGGAGCTGGATCGCGCCAAGGCGGCGCTGGAGCGCGCGATCGCCGGCGTCAACGTGTGCGTGGTCTCAGGCGGCGATCCCGGCGTTTTTGCGATGGCAGCAGCCGTGTGCGAGGCGATCGACAATGGGCCGAGCGAGTGGCGGGATGTCGATCTCGTCGTCGCGCCGGGTATCACCGCCATGCTTGCCGTCGCAGCTCGCATCGGCGCCCCCCTGGGGCACGATTTCTGTGCCATCTCGCTATCGGACAATCTAAAGCCCTGGGATATCATAGGAAACAGGCTGCGTTTGGTCGCGCAGGCTGGGCTTGTGATCGCCCTCTACAATCCTATTAGCAAGGCTCGCCCCTGGCAGCTCGGCAAAGCCTTCGAAATCCTGCGCGACGTCCTGCCGGCCGAGGTTCCCGTTATTTTCGGCCGTGCGGCGGGCCGGCCGGATGAGCGCATGACAGTTGCAAGGCTGGCCGATGCGGAAGCTTCGAGCGCCGATATGGCGACCTGCGTCATCATCGGCTCCGCCGAGACGCGCGTCATTAGCCGGCAAACAAAGCCCGATTTGGTCTATACGCCCCGCTTCATCAAGGACGCGGCAAGATGATCGATGCGACGCAGCGCATCCTCGACAGTCTCGACCGCCGCCATATCGTCGGCGGCTGCGCGCTCGATCATGATAACTTCGACGCCGAGTTGCCGCGCCGCCTCGATCTTCGCGTAGGTCGCACTGCCGCCGCTGTTCTTCGTGACGATAACGTCGATACTATGTTGCCGCAGCATGGCGAGTTCGTCTTCCAGCCGGAACGGACCTTTGGCATGGATATAGGTAACGTTTGGCACGGTCAGCGGCGGCTCGACCGGATCGACGCTGCGCACCCAATAGTGGTGGATGGGCGCCGCATTGGCCTGATATGCCTCCTGTCGGCCGATCGCCAGGAAGACCTGAAGAGGCGAGGGACCGAGCGCCGCGATCGCCTTCGAAACACTTTGCACCGAGCGCCAACGATCGCCCTCGGCGGGCACCCAATATGGCCGGCGAAGTGCGAAGGCGGCGATGCCGCTCAAGGCAGCCGCTTCCGCGGCGTTGGCGGAAATGCGGGCGGCGAAGGGATGGGTGGCGTCGATCAGCAGATCGATCGCCTCGTCCCTCAAATAGCGCGCAAGGCCTTCGGCACCGCCGAAACCACCGCTCCGCATGGGAACCGGCTGCGGCGCCGGATCGATGGTTCTGCCCGCCAGCGACAGCACGATATCGAGATCGGTGCGCGGCGCCAGCGCTTCCCCCAATCGACGGGATTCCGCCGTGCCGCCCAAGATCAGAATGCGGGTCCTGCCCATGCCTGAAATGCCTTCCCCTCAACGCTGGCTCATTCTTATCGGCATCGGCGAAGACGGTCCAGCCGGGCTTGGCGACGATGCCAAAAGGTTGATCGCTGCGGGGCCCGTCGTCTTCGGCGGCGCCCGGCATATCGAACTGATGCAGACTCTGATCAAAGGCGAGGCGCATAGCTGGCTGAGCCCCTTCGAGAAATCCATCGAAGCCGTATTGACGCGGCGCGGAATGCCGACCGTCGTCCTGGCCTCCGGCGATCCCTTCTACTACGGGGTCGGCGCAACGCTTTCGCGGCATGTTCCTGCGGCCGAAATGACTGTCATTCCGGCTCCATCGTCCTTCAGCCTTGCCGCATCGCGGCTCGGCTGGCCGCTGCAGGACGTGACCGTTCTTTCCCTGCATGGCCGACCGCTGGATCTGATCCGCCCGCATCTTCATCCGGGCCGGAAAATTTTGGCCCTGACTTCGGATGCCCAGGGTCCGGCCGATCTGGCGCGTCTGTTGCAGGAGACGGGATTCGGTCGATCGACGCTGACCGTTCTCGAAGCCTTGGGCGGGCCGTTTGAACGCGTTTCGACGCAGCGAGCCGCCGATTTCACGCTTTCCGGCATCAATGATTTGAATGTTTGTGGCGTCGACGTGGTGGCCGCAACGGATGCACGTATTCTGCCGCGCAGCGCCGGTTTGGACGACAGTCTGTTCGAGCACGACGGCCAGATCACCAAACGGGAAATCCGCGCCTTGACCTTGTCGGCGCTGGCGCCGCGTCACGGCGAGTTGCTCTGGGACATCGGGGCCGGCTCCGGCTCCATTGGCATCGAGTGGATGCTGGCGGACGCTTCGATGCGCGCCGTCGCTATCGAATCCTCCAGCGAACGCGTTGCCCGCATCCGTCGTAACGCCGCAAATTTCGGTGTCCCAGGCCTCGCCGTCGTTGAGGGGCTGGCGCCGCATGCTTTTGCCGGCCTGCCGGCACCGGACGCGATCTTCATCGGCGGCGGCGGCAGCGATGCCCGCGTCATGGAGACGGCCATTGCCGGGTTGAAAAAAGGCGGGCGGTTGGTCGCCAATGCTGTGACGACCGAAATGGAAGCGATCCTGCTTGCCGAACATGCCCGTCGTGGCGGTTCGCTGATCCGCATCGATATCACCCGCGCAGCGCCCGTCGGCACCATGACCGGCTGGCGGCCGGCGATGCCGGTGACGCAATGGTCCTGGGTCAAACCATCAGAATGAAAAACGAGGTAGCGGAATGACGGTGCATTTCATCGGAGCGGGGCCGGGGGCTGCGGACCTGATTACCGTGCGTGGCAGGGACCTGATCGGCAAATGTACGGTCTGCCTCTATGCTGGCTCGATCGTCTCGCCGGAACTCCTGCAATATTGCCCACCCGGCGCCCGAATCATCGATACTGCGCCGATGTCGCTTGATGAGATCGAGGCCGAATATTTAAAGGCCGCCGCATCCGGCGAGGATGTCGCCCGCTTGCATTCCGGCGACCTCTCCGTCTGGAGCGCTGTCGCCGAGCAGATCCGCCGCCTGGAAAAACACGGCATCGCCTATACGCTGACCCCCGGCGTTCCTTCCTTTGCAGCGGCGGCGTCTGCACTTGGGCGTGAGCTGACCATCCCCGCCGTCGCGCAAAGCCTTGTGCTGACCCGCGTTTCCGGCCGCGCCTCGCCGATGCCGAACAATGAAAGCCTGGAAAAATTTGGCGCTACCGGCGCGACGCTGGCAATTCACCTCGCTATCCACGCGCTCGGGCAAGTGGTCGAGGAACTGACGCCGCTTTATGGTGAGGATTGCCCGGTCGCGATCGTCGTCAAAGCCTCGTGGCCGGATGAGCGCATTCTCCAGGCTACGCTCGGCACGATCGAGGCAAAAGTGGCGGCCGAACCAATCGAGCGCACGGCGCTGATCTTCGTCGGCCCGTCGCTGGCCGCCAGCGATTTCCGCGAAAGCTCGCTCTACGATCCCGTCTATCAACGGCGCTTTCGAGGCAGGGAATAGTTTAGGCAGCAAGAATGTCCGTCTGAGAGAAATCGTTGCCCTTAAACAGCAAGGGCTCATTGCGGACGACGGCAAGCGCATAGGAACGGCAATCGCCGAAATTTAAAGCGGCCGGGTGGCGTCCTTTGCCGTAGCGGCGCCAAGCACGTCTTGCGATATCGGCGAGTTCCGCATCGATCGGTATAATATCGGCATCTATCTGAAGGAGAAACATATCCAGTTCGCCGCCGGCTGCATCGCCATACCGCGCTTCGATGACCATTGAAGCCTCAAATACGTTAGCGGCCGATACCAGTCTTACTGAATCGGCAGCAATTCGATTGATGAACTCATCTCCCTCCGCCTCCTTCAGCAAAATGGCAAGGATCGCAGACGTATCGATCACCATTAATTCGGCAGCCCGTTCTCATCATAGCCGAGAATTTCATCGGCGCTGCGATTGTCTAAAACGGGGAGAGACTGAATACGGGCCTGAATCGCCTCGATATTCCGCAGCAAGTCATCTTTTCGCCTGCGACTACCAATACGCAGCAGACGTTCCTCCAGCGCATGGCGCATTGCCGTCGCAACATTCTCGCCAGTCTTTTCAGCGAGCTCATGTGCGAGCTTTTCCGTTACGGGGTCTTTGATGCTGAGAGCCATTGCGGATACCTATGCCTCTGATCACAGGATTTCTACCGGATATGGCTCTCTCTTTCAATTCTCAAACCTCGCTTCTCAGGAAGTTCATGCTTTCCTTCAATGCCTCAACGGGCTCCTTCAGTTCGTGCACCTCCGGCGCAAAGGGCTCGAAGGAGAATGGGCCGGCATAGCCGGCTGACAACAGCGCCCGCATCTGACCGGCATTGTCGAGACGGTCGCTGGCATCGATTAGGACGCGATGCGGATCACGCATATCGGAGACCGAAACAGCGGGATCGCTGACGCCAGAGATGTGGACCAACCCGGTGAGATCAGGGAAAATCGCTGCCTCGCCGGCGAGATGATGATGAAAGGTGTCGTGAACAAGACGGAAGGTCGATCGCGCGCCGAGTTTTTCGATCGCCTCAGCGGCTTCGGTCTTCGAGCGCAAGGAGCAGATCTCAAAGCCAAGCGGTTCCACGAGACCGATGATCCCGGCAGCATCCAGCATCGGCTTCAGCGCCGTCAACGCCGTTATGAGGTTCTGCTTGCGCACTTCCAGCTCTCGGCCGCTGCCATCATTGACGGGAACGAGCACCAGCGCTTTTGCACCGCAATCCCGCGCATAGCCGATGAGTTCTGCCGCCTCCTTGGCGCGCGCCTCGCTCCACTCATTGAAACGCTGCAGCGCGTTGATCGAGATGATCGTCAGCCCATAGCGCGCCGCGAGCTCCTTGACCGCTGCTGCCGGGGTGCCGTCCAGAATCGCATTGCCGGCCAAATCATTGCGGATTTCGACGCTATCGATGCCAAGGCTTTTAGCGGCGGCGAAGAACGATTCCAGGCTCAGGGCCGGGGTGCACATATGATTGAGCGCGAAACGAATGGAACTCATGGCGGGCATTCCTCCTCTTAGCGGCCGACCCAACAGGACGTCGGTCGGCCGTGCGAATGACTAGCGAGAATCATGAAGCCGATCCACAGGCAAGCGCCGGCTTCCTCCATCATCCTTGATAGAAATATCCCGCAAAATGATGGGATTCCCTCACCGCTAGATGTTCTCCGAGACGAAAATGTCGAAGGGCAGGAAGGATTGCCCCGGCATTGCCGCCTCGCCGCGTTCGATAGCGCCGATCATCAAACCAAGCAGCTCCTTGCAAAGTGAACAGAGAGGGGTGCCGATGACCATGGTGACGACATCGTCGGCAAGTGCGGCCTTCGATTCCGGTGTCAGTTCGTTGACGACGACGATCAGCTTGCCGGCAAGCCCTTCCTCGCGAATGGCGGAAATTGCGCCTTCCATGCCGCCGCCACAGACATAGAAGCCGATGAGATCGGGATGTTTCTGTAAAAGGTTGAGCGTCGCCTCGTGAGTGATCTCAGCCGTGTCCAGATTGATCAGCGTGTCCAGCACCTCGAAATCAGGGGCGTTCTCGCGAAAATAGGAGCGAAAGCCGATCTCGCGCAGTTCATGGCCATGAAAGCGATGGCTTCCGACGAAGCAGGCGACCTTGCCTTTGCGGTGGGCGGATCTGGCGATCGTCCACGCAGCGGTTCGCCCGACCTTGCGGTTGTCGACGCCGACATAGGTTTCCCGCACGCTCGTCGCGAAGTCTGACAAGAGCGAAAAGACCGGTATGCCTTTTTCCTTCAGCTCCTCCACTGCGGTCGTCACCGCGGGATAATCGGGCGCCACCAAGGCGATTGCTTGGCTCCGCGCGGCCATCGCTTTCAGCTTCTCGACGATCGCGGTCGGTGTCGACGCGGCGACGAAATCGATATGGGCATGGACGCGCGCGGTCGCGACCGTCTGTGCAGCCGCGCCAATCTCCTTGGCAAACGACTGATAAAAGGGTTGCGACGGCTTCTGCAGCAGGAACCCCAATCGGTATTGCGGCAGATCCTCGAAAACACGCTGCCGCAGCAAACCCACCGCATGGTAGCCGATCGATTGCGCTGCCTCATAGACACGCTTTGCCGTTTCTTCCCGCACGCGATGGCGTCCGTTCAATACGCGATCAATAGTGGCGACGCTGACGCCGGAGGCTTTGGCGAGGTCGGAGATGGTGGGGCGGCGCATGGTGGGTCCTGAGGTATTTCATCATCAATGAGATGGAGGATTGATGGAATATGATAGATTCCATCATTGCCGCATTGAGGCAAGCGAAAACTCGACCTATCCTCTTGCTCATCAGAGGCGGCGCGCCCTTGCGCATCGCGGGAGGCAGGAATGACCGAGACCATCAAACGCGACTACAGCCTGCTCGGGCCGAGCGGCCGGCAGGCCGTCGAAACCGGGCTGGCGGCGGCCGAGTGGTATCATAGCG
>NZ_JARWGH010000089.1:0-1540 GCF_036528765.1 Rhizobium sp. BR 362
CTCTTATGTTCGTTTGCAAGGTCTTTAGTCATGACTGTTTCCTTTCCGGTCTTGACGACGAAAGCACATGCGTGGAGCTGTTGAACAAAGGAGGAGACAGGGCATTTTGACGACGGCTGGCATACTCTTATGCGCGGATTGGGTACCGCATTTCCGTGTGTTCGTCTGGGGCTGCCTCTGTCTAATTTCGGGCTTGGAATTATCCGCCACATAGGGTCCGCGAGGGTTCCCCACCGGAGCCCTGTCTCCATCTTTATCCAACAGCAGATGACTACAATTTTTCGGTTAAGCGTTGCTCTTCAAGCTATCGGCTCAGGGTTTTGCTGTAGGAGCGACCTCCTGCCCGATCGCCCACAGGAACGCTGCCATTTCTCGGGCAATGGCGGTGACCGCGACCACTTTCTGCTTGCCGGCCGCCATCAGCTTGCGATAGCGCCCGCAAAGCCTCACCTGGCCTTTCCAGGCTATCTCACGAACGGCCCTTGGAAGGCTCTCGAGCCGCGCCTGGATCGTCGGGCTCACACGCGCGGGGAAGCGATATGTCCAGGCGCCTTCTATGAGGACCCGACGCGCCCTTGCGTTGCCCGCCTTGGTGATCCCGCCGCGTTTGACCCGTTCGCCCGTTGAGCTCTCCGACGGCACGAGACCGAGATACGCCATCAACTGACGGGGATTATCAAAGCGCCTGACGTCGCCGATTTCGACGACAAAGGTGACCGCTGTCATGAATGCAACGCCGCGCATCGCTTGGTAGGCGGCCACAACCGGGGCCATCGACCAGGATGCCGCGGTCTCCACCACCAGCTGGGTCAGCCGGTCCAGACGCACGCCGGCATCCTCGATCGCCTGGCAATATTCCGCCAGCAGGATGTGGTGGGCGGAATGATCGAAGGCTTGGCATGCCAGCCATCTTGTATGGGCACGCGTCCATGGTTTGCGGCCGGTATAGATCCGGCCGTGACGCAAGAGGAAAGACTGAAGTTGCTGACGCGCCTGTTTCAGCGCGTCGCTGGCCGCCTCGCGAGCCCGCACCAGGTCGCGGATCGCCTCATGGCCTTCATCCGGAACCCAGACCGCCGTCAACTCGCCGGCGCGGTGGAGGCGCGCCAGGCTCACGGCATCCCGGCGGTTTGTCTTCACCCGGTCACCTGCACGCCTGGGCACCAGGGACGGCGCCACGACCACGCAGTCATGTCCAAGGTCGATAATCTGACGGTAAAGACCGTAACCCGTGGGACCGGCCTCGTAGCAGAAGTGAAGCTTGGCTCCACGCTTAGAAAGCTTGTTGACCATCGATGCCACCGACGCCGGCTCCGAGGAGATGTCGCCGAAAAACCGCACCTCGCCGTTGCGCTCTCCATCGGCAATGGCCACTGAAATCTTCAACTTCGACGTATCCAAGCCGATGAAAATTACGCTATCTTCTTTCATGGTTCGTCCTCGCTTAAGCGTGGGGCTCGGCTCCGGCCTATCCAGAGCAACCCCCGACTTCAGCTTACTGCGGGGGCGGGCCACCTTCACCCCGCGAACATACGGTCTA
>NZ_JARWGH010000090.1:0-1532 GCF_036528765.1 Rhizobium sp. BR 362
CTCAGACTGCTGACAAACCCCTGGCTTCGTCCAGGGGTTTGTGATTCATAGGGACATGTTGAAGAAACCTGCTGCTGAACAGACGGCGCTCGAGATGGTAACACTCGATCAGCTGGTTCCGAAGGATCACTTGCTTCGCAAGATTGATGCGGTGATCGACTTTTCTTTCATCCATGATCGTGTTGCCGGGCTTTACTGCCCCGACAACGGCCGTCCTCCACTTGATCCGACGCTGATGTTCAAGGCGCTGTTCATCGGCTACCTCTATGGCGTGCGCTCGGAGCGTCAGCTGGTGCGAGAGATCGAGGTCAATGTCGCTTATCGCTGGTTCTTACGGCTAAAGCTGACGGATGGGGTGTTCGATGCCTCGACCTTGTCGCAGAACCGCCGGCGGCGCTTCAACGATACGAGTGTGGCCCAGGACATCTTCGACCATATCGTCAGCCAGGCGATCGCCCACAAGCTGGTGGACGGCACGGKGCTTTATACCGACTCGACCCATCTGAAGGCCAATGCCAACAAGGGCAAATATGATCTTGCGATGATCGCCAAGTCGCGGGCCGACTACTGGGCCGATCTCGACCGGGCGATCGAGGCGGAGCGGACGCTGCACGGCCAGAAGCCCTTGAAGGACAAAGAGCGTGAGCCGCAGGTGAAGGAGACCAAGGTCAGCCGCACCGATCCCGACAGCGGCTACATGGTGCGCGACGGCAAGCCGAAGGGCTTCTTCTATCTCGACCACCGCACGGTGGACGGCAGGCTTGCCATCATCACCGATACCCATGTGACGCCGGCCAACGTGCATGACTCGATCGTCTATCTTTCCCGGCTRGACCGGCAGCGCGCCCGCTTCGGCTTCGATGTCGGCGCCGTCGGTCTGGATGCCGGCTATGCCACGGCCGGTATCGCCAAGGGCCTGGAGGACCGGCACATCCTCGGTGTCACCGGCTATCGCMATCCGACCCCGCCGAAAGACGGCATGATGCGCAGGTCGAAGTTCGTCTACGAGCCTGAGACGGACGGCTATCGTTGCCCCGAGGGCCAATTGCTTGCCTATGCCACCACCGATCGGGATGGCTACAAGCATTACACATCCGACCCGGCGCTCTGCCGCACCTGTCCGCTGCTGGCCTCATGCACATCGAACGCCAAAGCCATGCGCACCATCACCCGCCATGTCTGGCAAGACGCCCGCGAACGCACCGATGCCCACCGTCTCACAGCTTGGGGCAAGGCCATCTACAAGCGCCGCAAGGAGACCGTCGAACGCTCGTTTGCCGATGCCAAGCAGCTTCACGGCCATCGCTATGCCCGCTTCCGAAGTCTCACCCGCGTCGCCTGCCAATGCCTGCTTGCCGCCGCCGCCCAAAACATCAAGAAGATCACCATGGCGCTCACCAAAGCACCCAAACCAGCCATGACATGAAGGCCAAGGCTACAAACTTCGCCCTGCCTCACAACCAAACTTGAAACAACCAACCCTCCAAAAACAAAACCCGCCGAAAATATCGACGGGTTTGTCAGCGGTCTGA
>NZ_JARWGH010000091.1:0-1298 GCF_036528765.1 Rhizobium sp. BR 362
AAGGAGATGGCATGAATGGTCGGTGAGCGGCAGATGCGCCCGATGCTGTTAAAGGTGTTGGGAGAGGCGGATAGGTTTCAGGCTGGATCGAAAATTAGGGCATTGGACCCTGTTAAGGAGATTAGCCTTCGCCTGCTACCGAACGACCATCTTGAGGCCCGGTTCTGGCCGGTGACCTCGTATAGGAGTTTGGCTTTGCCGTTCACGCCCCTTTCGGGGTTCCGCCTCCCGCCAACGGGGAGATATTAGCAATGGCCTTTATCGGTGTCGATCTTCACACGAACAGTTTTACTGTCTGCCGGCTTGAGGCAGACGGAAAAGAGCAACTTGAAACCTTCCAGCTTGCGGCGGCTGATCTGGAACGGTTCTGCGCGACCTTGGAWGCTGATGATGACGTTGCGGTTGAGGCGACGGGCAACAGCGCCTGGTTCTGCTCAAAGGTTCGACCCTGCGTCGGCCGGGTTGTGGTGGTCAACCCGAAGCAGTTCCAGGTGATCCGCAAGTCGGTCAAGAAGACGGATCGGCACGATGCCCGGGCGCTGGCCTTCTTCCTGTCGAAAGACATGCTGCCGGAAACCCGCCTGAAAACGGCGCCCGAAGGCGAACTTGCGTCGCTCGTTCATACGCGCGATGTGCTGGTCAAGAACCGCACTCGGCTGATCAACAAGATCCATGCGCTGCATGTTCGCCACGGCATCAAGCTGAAGAAGGAAAGCCTGTCTTCCAGGCGCGGCCTGATGGCACTTACCATCGGCCGCTTCTCGGCGCTGGAGCAGGTCGAGATCAAGGTCGTGCGCGATCAGATCCTCGGTCTCATCGCCTCCATCGCTGAAATCGATGCGGCGATCGAGCCGGCGGCAAGCGACATGGATGGCTATGAYGGCCTCACCTCCATCAAGGGGATCGGGCCGCGCTCGGCCGCCGTGCTTTTGTCGGGCATCGGCAACATCGCCGACTTTGACAGCGCCGACAAGCTGGCCGCCTATCTCGGCATCGTGCCGAAGGTCAGCCAGTCCAACGACACCGATCACCACGGCCGTATTACAAAGCGTGGCAACCGGCTCATGCGCACCACGCTGGTCCAGTGCACGCTGACCGCAATCCGCTATTCGGGTTACCTCAATGCCTTCTACCGGCGCATCAAGGACCGGCGTGGCCCGGGAAAGGCCATCATCGCCACAGCCCGCAAGCTGCTCACCATTATCTTCGACACCCTGAAAAACGGATGGGTCTTCGAGGACTTTCCAAACTTCATCATCGCCGGAAAAGAAAATCCGGCTCGACAATCATCATAGGAG